>NQJG01000182.1 GCA_002256465.1 Methylococcaceae bacterium NSP1-1
TCCGGTGTGCCTGGATTAGTGCAGAATTTTGCTGAAATGCTGATAGAGTTTGTTGATAACCAGGTTAAAGACAGCTTTCATGGTCGCAGTAAATTAATTGCACCGCTGGCATTGACTATATTTTGCTGGGTGTTTCTTTTTAATTTCATGGACTTATTTCCAGTAGATATATTGCCGTTGATTGGATCGATGATGGGCATCGAATACCTTCGGGTCGTTCCAAGTACCGATCTGAATGCGACCTTTGCCATGTCCATTTCAGTGTTCTGTTTGATTATTTTTTACAGCATCAAAATAAAAGGTCCCTGGGGCTTTGCTAAAGAGCTAATGTTTCAGCCCTTTGGCCCCTGGTTATTGCCATTCAACCTGCTATTGAAATTAGTAGAAGAAATTGCAAAACCAATCTCACTGGCGCTTCGTTTATTCGGAAACCTGTACGCGGGTGAATTGATTTTTATTTTGATTGCCTTACTGCCCTGGTATATTCAACCGGTATTAAGTTTCCCCTGGGCAATCTTTCACATTTTAATTATTACTCTACAAGCTTTTATATTCATGGTATTAACTATTGTTTACCTGAGCATGGCGCACGAAGATCATTAATTATTGTTTAACTGTTTTTTTATTACTTAACTAACCGTTTGGAGGTTTCATGGAAATTGCAAAATTAATTGCTGACGTACAAGGCATGACTGCTATCGCAGTGGGTCTGGTTCTTGGCATGGGCGCTTTAGGAACTGCTATAGGCTTCGGTCTATTGGGTGGAAAATTTCTGGAAGGCGCTGCCCGTCAACCGGAAATGGTCCCTATGCTGCAAGTAAAAATGTTTGTTGTTGCTGGTCTGTTGGACGCGGTAACAATGATTGGCGTTGGTTTGGCGTTGTTCTTTACTTTCGCAAACCCATTCCTGTCGGCTGTACAAGCTGCGGCTGCGGGTTAACCAAACTGTCTAATTTCAATAGCAACAAGAGGAACGCATCGTGAGTATCAATGCTACTCTGATTGGGCAAATGATTACCTTTGCACTTCTGGTATGGTTTACCATGAAGTACATCTGGCCTCCTTTATTTGACTCTTTAGAAGAACGTAAAAAGAAAATTGCCGATGGTTTAGCTGCCGCTGAAAGAGGCCAGGAAGAAATTCTTTTGGCTGAGAAAAAAGCCAAGGGCGTTTTAAAAGAAGCTAAAGAACAATCTTCAGAGATTGTTACCCTTGCTCAGAAACGTGCCAATGAAATTGTTGAAGAATCAAAAGACACCGCTAAAAAAGAAGGTGAGCGTTTGATTGTTGCAGCAAAAGCACAAATTGAGCAGGAAATACAGCAGGCTAAAGAAGGTTTGCGTCAAGAAGTGGCTGATTTAGCGTTAAGTGCTGCGGAACAGATTCTGGGTGCTGAAATAGATAAAGCTAAGCACCAGGACATTATTAGCAAAGTCTCTAATCAACTGGGTTAAGCATAATGAGCGAACTGGCAACATTAGCAAGGCCTTATGCAGCGGCAGTCTTTAAAAGGGCCAAGGAAACTCATGCGACTGCAAAGTGGTCGCAGAGCTTGGCGTTTATGTCGGCTGTCCTAAAGAATGAAGAGATTTCTGTTGTAGTCGATAACCCTAAAGTGAACAAACAAAGGTTATCAGCACTTATGCTGGATATATGCCAAGGACACGTTAATGAAGAGAATGAAAATTTTCTAAAATTGCTGGTTCATAACAATCGATTAAGCTTATTGCCTTATATTACAAAGCTTTTCGAAGCCTATAAAGCAGAAGATGAGGGTTATGCCGAGGTTGAAGTATTTACTGCTTATGCATTAACAAAAGAAGCAAAGCACGATTTAACGACAACACTGGAAAAGACCCTGGGCAAAAAAATCCATATGAATGTAACCGTGGATAAGTCATTAATTGGTGGCGTTCTCGTACGAGCAGGCGACAGAGTAATTGACGGATCTATTAGAGGCCGGCTTCAACAATTAGCAAAAAGGCTCTAACTTTAGAGTGAGAAAAAGCACATGCAATTAAACCCATCTGAAATAAGTGATCTGATTAAAAAGAAGATCGAAAACTTCGACCTGAGTGCCGAAGCGCATACAGAAGGTACCGTAGTCAGTGTGACTGACGGTATTGTAAGAGTACATGGTCTTTCTGAAGCTATGCAAGGTGAGATGCTTGAATTCCCGGGCAATACCTTTGGAATGGCACTTAACCTTGAAAGAGATTCAGTGGGTGTGGTGATATTAGGTTCATACCAGCACATTACTGAAGGCGATACCGTAAAATGTACCGGAAAAATTTTGGAAGTACCTGTTGGAGAGGCATTACTGGGCCGTGTTGTTGACGCACTGGGTAATCCAATCGATGGCAAGGGTGCTATTGATACCACTGAAACGGCTCCAATTGAAAAAATCGCGCCGGGTGTAATTGCCCGTCAATCGGTTGATCAACCCGTGCAGCTAGGTTTGAAATCAATTGATGCGATGATTCCGGTGGGTCGTGGACAGCGCGAATTGATTATCGGAGATAGACAAACCGGTAAAACAGCTATTGCGATTGATGCCATTATTAATCAAAAAGGTACAGGTATTAAATGTATCTATGTGGCTATAGGTCAAAAGCGTTCATCAATTGCCAATGTAGTTCGCAAGTTAGAAGAACACGGTGCAATGGCGCATACGATTATTGTTTCGGCGTCAGCGTCTGAATCAGCTGCACTGCAATTTATCGCCCCTTATACCGGCTGTTCAATGGGTGAATTCTTCAGAGACCGTGGTGAAGATGCCCTGATTATTTATGATGATTTGACGAAACAAGCTTGGGCTTATCGTCAGGTTTCTTTATTGTTGCGTCGTCCACCAGGTCGAGAAGCGTATCCAGGCGATGTGTTTTACTTGCATTCGCGATTGTTGGAAAGAGCATCTCGTATTAATGCGGATGAAGTTGAAAAGCTGACAGGTGGCAAGGTAAAAGGTAAGACTGGCTCATTAACGGCATTACCAATCATTGAAACCCAAGGCGGTGACGTATCTGCTTTCGTACCGACCAACGTTATTTCTATTACCGACGGTCAGATTTTTCTTGAAAGCAACTTGTTTAATTCAGGTATCCGTCCAGCTGTAAACGCTGGTTTATCGGTATCGCGTGTAGGTGGTGCGGCAC
>NQJG01000183.1 GCA_002256465.1 Methylococcaceae bacterium NSP1-1
ATAATCAGTTCAATTTCACTGGCTGCGAAGCGGGAAATTATTATCAAAAACCCGGCTATTCTGGAAACCATAGGCACTTGTCGTACCGCAATTTTTGATAAAACCGGCACACTGACTTATGGCCGACCCTCGTTGACGGGATTAATTCCGGGAAAAAACCATAAAAAGAAGGACGTATTAACCCTGATCGCCAGTCTGGAACGCTATTCCAAGCATCCGCTCTCCGGTGCGATTATTAAAGCAGCAGAAAAAGCAGGATTATCTTTGTTAAGCGTTACCAATATCGCCGAATTACCCGGTAAAGGTCTTACAGGTACGGTGATGGGTAAACAGGTGCAAATTACCAGCCGTAAAAACTTTGCTGAAGAAAACCCTGCGACCGCTGAAGATTTACCCCCCCTCACGGGAGGACTGGAATGTATTGCCCTGATTAATGGCCATTATGCGGCAACACTGCAATTTCGAGATGAAGTGCGTACTGACAGCTCATCATTTATCAATCACTTGCGACCTAACCATTTGTTTGAGCGGGTTATGCTGGTGTCCGGAGATAGAGAATCCGAAGTACGATATCTAGCCGAACAAGTTGGTATTGAGCATGTTTACTTTAATCAAAGCCCTGAACAGAAACTGGAATTGGTACGTAATGAAACAAAAGCTGCAAAAACTGTCTATCTGGGCGATGGTATTAACGATGCACCTTCTCTAACTGCCGCGACCATTGGTATAGCCTTTGGTCAAAACAGTGATATTACCGGCGAATCGGCAGATGCCGTTATCATGGACAGCTCGCTGTTAAAAGTCGATGAGCTTTTTCATATTGGCGAGCGTATGCGTAAAATCGCCTTGCAAAGTGCAGTAGGCGGCATGGCACTAAGCTTGATCGGGATGGTATTCGCCGGCTTGGGTTATCTTACGCCGGTAGCCGGAGCCGTTACCCAGGAAATTATTGATGTCTTAGCAGTATTAAATGCATTAAGAGCCGCTATTCCGCCGAAAACACTTTCGGATTTTTGATAGAGCCCTTTAGAACGGCTTTCATTTAGAAAGTTTTTGCCCATCAGTTTCATCTGCAGGTGATACAGCATGTCTACGCCAAGATATTTTCCTCCAGAACTAATCCAAAAACTGGATGGGCTTCCCGAATTAGCCCTGGATTGTAATTATTCCTGGAGCCATCATGCCGATAAAATCTGGCGTGAACTGGATAGTGATTTATACTGGCAAACGCGTAATCCCTGGCTGGTATTGCAGACAGCTTCCAGTTCGCGTCTTGAAGAGTTGGCAAACGATGAAACTTTTTGCCATATGCTGCAAGGCATTGTTTCAGCGCAGCGGAAATTGCTCACTGAACAACGCTGGTTCCAGATGGAAGTTGAGCAGACTACTCAACTGCGCCAAGTTGCCTATTTCAGCATGGAGTTCGGTCTCAGCGAAGCCCTGCCTATGTATTCCGGTGGTCTGGGTTTACTGGCAGGTGATCACCTGAAAGCGTCGAACGATCTTGGATTGCCTTTGATAGGTGTAGGCCTGCTCTACCAAAACGGTTATTTCCGCCAAGCCTTTGATAATGACGGCAATCAAATCGCACTTTATCCTTCCTGTGATACCGGCGACTTGCCGGTTTGTCCGGTACGTAATGATAAGGGTGAATGGCTGCGTGTACAGCTACATACGCCTGAAACATTATGGGTCAGGGTTTGGCAGGCGCAAATTGGCCGCATCAAACTTTATTTACTGGATAGCAATGATCCGGTCAATCATCCGGTCGATCGCTGCATTACTACCAAGTTATACGGCGGTGGCCTGGAACATCGCTTATCACAGGAAATTCTGCTGGGCATTGGCGGCTGGCGAGTATTGCGGGCGCTGGGTATAACACCTGATGTCTGTCATCTTAATGAAGGTCATGCAGCGTTTTTAGTGCTGGAGCGCGCTCGGGACTTAATGTCTGAACATAATCTTGATTTTAAAACGGCCTTATCCGTCACCCGGGCAGGCAATCTGTTTACCACGCACACACCGGTTGAAGCCGGCTTTGACCAGTTTAGCCCGCAGCTTATTCGAAACTATCTTGGGTTTTATGTTCAAAAACTGGGTATAGATATTGAAACGCTGCTGGATCTTGGCAGAAATCCTTATTCAAAAAATCCGGATTCATCCTTCAATATGGCCTATCTTGCCATTCACGGCAGCGCTACCATCAATGGCGTAAGCCGTTTGCATGGCGCAGTTAGCCGAAGTATTTTCAGTCCGTTGTTTCC
The DNA here is from genome assembly GCA_002256465.1 of Methylococcaceae bacterium NSP1-1. GTDB lineage: Bacteria > Pseudomonadota > Gammaproteobacteria > Methylococcales > Methylomonadaceae > Methylobacter_C. The sequence goes on from NQJG01000183.1 coordinate 2,265, forward strand.
CAACTGGTCAAAATATGAAATACCGGTCTCACATGTCACCAATGGCGTCCATGTCCCCGCTTGGGATTCGATGGAAGCGGATAAACTCTGGACCAAATTGTGCGGAAAAAATCGCTGGTTTTGTGAGCATGGCAACCTGCCTGAACAATTCAACCGGGTAAGTGATGAAGAGCTGTGGAACCTGCGCGCCAAAAACCGCAGCCGGCTGGTTAAATTTGTCAGGGATGAATATGCCCGAGAGCTGAATGTGCACACCAATATCCCGGAAGCCGAACAGCAAGACCTGATACAGCGGCTATTTGATCCTAATGTAATGACCATCGGCTTTGCCCGTCGCTTTGTAACTTACAAACGACCCAATTTGCTTTTAACTGACCCGGACCGGCTCGCCGCCATACTCACCAATCACGATCGACCTGTACAACTGGTCGTTTCAGGCAAAGCCCATCCTGCCGATTTACCTGGCCAGGCACTTATTAAAGCCTGGCATCATTTTATGCGCCGACCTGAAATACGGGAACGCGCTATTTTTCTAAGTGACTACGACATGATCACCGCCGAATATCTGGTGCAAGGTGTCGATCTCTGGATTAATACCCCGCGCCGGCCTTGGGAAGCCTGCGGAACCAGTGGCATGAAAATCCTGGTTAATGGTGGCTTGAATCTGTCCGAACTGGATGGCTGGTGGGCTGAAGCGTATCGTCCGGAAGTCGGCTGGTCGCTGAATGGACTGGAATCTGAACATGCCGATCGTGAACAGGCCGAAATACTCTATCAACGTCTGGAAAACGATTGCGTACCAACCTTTTATGACCGTGACCAAACCGGTATTCCCAGACACTGGCTGGCCATTATGCGTGAAAGTATGGCAACACTGACGCCATTTTTCTC
>NQJG01000024.1 GCA_002256465.1 Methylococcaceae bacterium NSP1-1
CAAATACTTCAAACGTTGAGTTATAACGGAAGAGTGGGCGAAAGGTCTGGAGTCGGGATTATTCTTTTTAATGATAAAAATGGGTATCATTCCCAAAAAGGGATGAAGTTGACTTATGCCCACCATCTTATGTTTTCCAGGGATGAATTTGATTTGAACCAATTGTCTTTTGGTGTCAGTGCCGATTTTTTTCAACCGACTGACGGTGAGCCGATTCGTTCGTTGATAACACAATCTAAAGATGCTGTGGTAGTGGCTTGGTACATTAAGCAGGGGCAGGAAATTCCCCTGCATATTCACCCTCAAGGCCAGGATACCTGGACTCTATTAACAGGCAAGGGCCATTATTATCTGGACAATAATGGAACTACCCGGCCCATTATGGCAGGTGATGTAGTCGTAGCCCATACCGGCGAAGTCCATGGGGTATTTAACGATAACCCCGAGCCCTTGGTGTTTATTTCGGTTGTCTCGCCTGCTGACGCCGGATATCAAGCTATTTAAGGAAGCAACGGTGTGAAAAAGCAGGTGAACTAATCGTTTTGTTGGTGTGCAAGAACGCATCCATTATTACTACCGGTAAAATTTAGGAGTCAAATATGTACAATCAAATCATCAAATTTTTTAACATAACCGGGCTAACCTGGTTTGTTCCTTTGGTAAAACTTGCTGCGGGTGAAAACCCTGCCCAACAAGCCCGTCAGCTGTTTCTGATTATGGGTGTGCCGATTATTGCCTTCGCCCTGTTTCTGGGTCTTTGGAGTGTTTCCGCTTCCAAAGTCAACACCAGCCTGGGAGCCATACCGGGTCCTGTGGCGGTTTGGCATGAGGCAGGAGGATTATTGGAAGAACATTTCGCAGAAAAAGAGAGAGAATCCAAGTATTACCAACGTCAGCAAGAGCGCAACGCACAAACACTGGCAGAAAATCCGGCAGCTGAAATTAAAACCCGTCCCTATAACGGTCAAGCCACTTATCTGGACAAAATTTTCACCAGTCTTTACACAGTTTTTGCAGGTTTCTTGATTGCCACTCTGATTGCCGTACCTTTGGGTCTTTTATGCGGCATGAGTCCGGTTTTTAATACCGCTATTAATCCGCTGATTCAAATCTTTAAACCGGTATCGCCCTTGGCCTGGTTACCTATTGTTACTCTGGTTGTCAGCGCTGTTTATGTAACCACGGAAGATTCATGGTTTGAGAAATCTTTCCTGACTTCCGCCATAACTGTAACGCTATGTTCGCTTTGGCCTACTTTAATTAATACAGCGGTTGGTGTAGCGTCGATTGACAAAGACTTGGTTAACGTAGGGAAAGTATTGCGTCTAAGCTGGTTCACGCAGATCAAAAAAATCATATTACCGTCGGCATTACCTTTTATTTTCACCGGTATGAGGTTATCGCTAGGAGTTGGCTGGATGGTGTTAATTGCTGCGGAAATGCTGGCACAAAATCCGGGACTGGGGAAATTCGTCTGGGATGAGTTCCAAAACGGCAGTTCAAATTCCTTGGGCAGAATTATGGTAGCGGTATTTACCATCGGTATCATCGGTTTTGTTCTGGATCGCATCATGCAGTCATTGCAAAGAGTATTCTCTTTCGGTAGAGAACTTTAATCAGGAGCCTATTATGCCAGCCGTAAAACTTAAACTCGTTGATATTAACGCTGTCACCGTTAAGCCATTGCCATCAAATGATCCTTACCAGCCTCTGGTGGAATTAAAGAATGTGTGTAAAGCCTATGGTGAAGGTAAAGATAAAATATCCATTCTCAAAAATATCAATTTAACGGTTAAAGAAGGTGAATTTATCGCCATCGTCGGTTTTTCCGGCAGCGGCAAAACCACACTGATTTCAACCATTGCCGGTTTGATTGAGGCTGACAGCGGCGAAGTGTTAAAACAGGGGAAACCAATTACCGCTCCTGGACCGGACCGTGGCGTGGTATTTCAAAACTATTCCCTGATGCCGTGGTTAACGGTCTATGAAAACGTGGCATTGGCGGTTGATGAGATTTTTAAAGACTGGCCTGCCGAACAACGTAAAGCGCATACAGAAAAATATGTCCGCATGGTCAATCTGGGCGCAGCCATGGACAAGAAACCCGCTGAATTATCGGGTGGCATGCGCCAGCGGGTTAATGTTGCCAGAGCACTCGCGGCCAGCCCGGATATTTTATTACTGGATGAACCGCTCAGTGCCCTGGATGCGTTGACACGCGGCAACCTGCAGGATGAAATTCTGCAAATCTGGGAACAGGAAAAGAAAACCGTCATCCTGATCACCAATGATGTCGATGAAGCCATCTATATGGCTGACCGTGTTATCCCCTTAAACCCTGGACCTGATGCAACATTTGGTCCCGATTTTCATATTAATATCGAACGACCACGTGATAGAACTGCGCTAAACCATAACGAAACGTTCAAAAAATGTCGTGCCGAAATTACCCAATATCTCATGGCTATCGGTATGGAAAAAACTCAGGACTTAAGCCCCGATAAAATTACGTTACCCAAAGTCCGGCCCAATACCAGCAACGATTGGAAACTGGACAGTTCCGCATTAAAGCCAAGTAAAGATGATCTGGGCAGACCTCGTTATCTGGAGTTTTCGCAACTGTCAAAAGTTTACCCGACACCCGATGGCAACAGCACTGTTAAAGTCGTTGACGGTTTCGATCTAAAAATGAAAAAAGGCGAGTTTATTTCGATTATCGGCCATTCAGGTTGCGGCAAATCCACGGTTTTATCAATGACCGCCGGATTAAACAGCATTTCCGAAGGCGGTATTGTTCTCGATAACCGTGAAATTGACGGCGCGGGGCCTGATCGGGGCGTCGTATTTCAAGCACCGAGCCTGTTTCCATGGCTGACTGCATTTGAAAATGTCACCTTGGGGGTTGATAAAGTCTATCCACATGCCTCCAAATCAGAACGCAATGACATTGTCGAATACTATCTGACTCGTGTCGGTTTGGGAGACTCTCTGCATAAAAAAGCCGGGGATATGTCGAATGGCATGCGTCAACGTGTCGGCATTGCCCGCGCCTTCGCTTTATCACCCAAACTGCTGTTACTGGATGAACCTTTCGGCATGCTGGATTCATTAACCCGCTGGGAGTTGCAGGAAGTATTGATGGAAGTCTGGGAACGGACTCATGTAACCGCTATCGTGGTAACGCATGATGTTGATGAAGCTATCTTGCTGGCAGACCGCGTAGTGATGATGACCAATGGCCCACATGCAAAAATCGGCAAAATCGAAGAAATTGATTTACCCAGACCACGCACGCGCAAAGCACTGCTCGCACATCCTGATTATTACAAATACCGCGAAAGTTTACTGACTTTTCTGGCTGAATGTGAGCATACGCATTAGGCGTAAGGCGCAAATGTGCAGGGTTACGCTCGTTCCACGGCTCCAGATTCACAAATCCATACATCTTAATTAAAAACTTAAGGGGGCTTTTCACGAATCCATATTCAATTTATAGGGGGCTTTATGCCACAGCAACAAAGAAAAATTCCAATATCCGCCGCACTGTTGTCATTGACGGTAATCAGTCAATCAGTAGTGGCGGATGTTACCAAGGAAGTTGAAGACGCGCTTAACTTTTATCATTATGGTAAAAACGGAGCAGTAAAGATTGATCTGAATTACCGCTATGAAAACGTTAACCAGGATAACGTCAGGGTTCCGCCACTCAGAGGAATACCTCTACCCGATGCAAGACAGCCGGATACGGCCAATGCCAACACGGTGCGCTTGCGCCTGGGTCTGCTTTCCCCGGTATTTCATGGCCTGCAGGGTTATGCCGAATACCAGGGACTTTATGCGATGCAATCGGATTACAACAGTACCCGTAACGGTAAAACCGGATACTCAATCATTGCCGATCCTTACGTAAATGAACTCGACCAGTTATGGATAAGTTATGCAGGCATTCCGGACACGCTCATCAAGGGAGGCAGGCAAGTCATCCAGCTGGATGATCAACGTTTTATCGGCAACGTGGGCTGGCGGCAGTTACAACAAACATATGATTCGGTGCTGATTACGCACAACAATCAACAGTTGTTCGGTCTAACTATTAATGCCGGTTATATCGGCAGGTCAAAAACAATTACAGGTACAACCGAAGGACTGACTGCACCAATATTTAATGTTAATTATAAACTCGGCGATTACGGCAACTTGGTCGGTTATGCCTACTGGCTTGATTTTACCGATCCGGATGTCTATTTCAAATCAAACCAGAGTTATGGCATTCGCCTGACAAATTTTCAAAAACCGGGTGATTCGTTCAAATTAAGTGATAACTATGGTCTGGTTTATACCGCTGAATGGAGTATCCAATCGGATTACCAAAACAGCCCAAGAGACTATACGGTAAACCGCTACAATCTGATGGGCGGCTTTACTGCCTATAATTTCACCTTTCAAGGCGCGATGGAGCAACTTGACGGCGTTGGTCAAAATCAGGCTTTTATTACCCCGCTAGGTACAAACTTTGCGTTTCAGGGCTGGGCAGATCAATTCCTGGTTACCCCTAACGATGGTATTCGTGATGTGTTCGGCACCATAATATCGACACTGAATCGCGCGGATATTACCTTAATGGGAATTTACCACAATTTTTATGATGACACCGGAAATATTCATTACGGCAAGGAATGGGATTTTAGGGCTATCAAAAAATTCGGCAAACATTATTCGCTATTAGCGCAATATGCCTATTACGATGCCGATCAGTACAGTACAGATACCCAGAAAATCTGGGTGCAGGGCAATATTAATTTTTGAATACTCGGTTAATGGCAGGAGCCATGAGATTACTGCCATTAAGTTAAGTCCATCTTCACTTATATAGAAGCCCTCCCCTGTGCTCTTGTTAACTCATCATATAGCTATTCTTAATAGAAAGACTATTTAAAAAACCTAACTACAGGTGTAAAGTGCAAAGTACAAGAATAAACATGCCGATTATTTTCGCTGAAACTTTTGCCCGAGGTTTAAACCTATGCCCAATGCACGCATCTACTTATCGATAATTATCGCACTATTAATCGGCATTTTTTTCTATTTTGATCTGCAGCAACTTCTCACGCTGGATAACTTAAAGTCTCAACAGGAAACTATCGTAACTTATCGTAATGATCATCCATTGCTGGCGACTGCTATCTATGCAATTGTTTATATCGCAGTCACCGGTTTATCACTACCCGGTGCTACAATCTTGACACTTGCTGGCGGTGCGGTATTCGGGTTATTGTGGGGCACGCTGATTGTGTCTTTTGCTTCCAGTATAGGTGCGACGCTTGCTTTTCTGGCAGCCCGTTTTCTATTCCGTGATGCCGTCAATGACAAGTTCTCAATGCCAAGTTCAATCTTCATCTCAAAGAAATCGATACAGGCATAGCCCGCGATGGTGCTTTTTATTTATTCACTTTAAGATTGGTACCTCTGGTTCCTTTTTTTGTTATCAATCTTGTGATGGGATTAACTGTTCTAAAAACCCGTACTTTCTACTGGGTTAGTCAAATAGGCATGTTGGCCGGAACACTGGTTTATGTAAATGCAGGAACACAGCTGGCTAAAATCGAATCTTTGTCCGGCATTTTGTCACCTGCATTGGTCGGCTCCTTCGCTTTAATAGGGGTATTCCCTATCATTGCCAAGAAAATCGTGGAATATTTCCCGCATGCCCAATAAAACCAAAACCACAGGCCATCATCCCTGGACAAAGCCAAAAAAATTTGACACCAACCTGGTAGTTATAGGCGCTGGCTCCGGTGGATTGGTAGCTTCATACATAGCCGCTGCAGTTAAGGCAAAAGTTACTCTGATTGAGCAACATAAAATGGGTGGGGATTGCCTGAATACCGGTTGTATACCTTCCAAAGCATTGATTCGTTCAACTCGGTTATTAGCTCAACTGAGTCGCTCAGCTGAATTCGGTATTAAAAATATTAAAGCAGAATTTAATTTTGTAGACATTATGGAACGTGTCCAAAGAATCGTTAATACCGTTGCACCACATGATTCGATAGAGCGCTATAACCAACTTGGCGTTGATATTTTAATAGGTAAAGCCAGGATTATTTCACCCTGGGAAGTCGAAGTAACAAGCTTTACAGGCACTAGAAAAATCACTACGCTTGCAATTATTATTGCTGCAGGTGCGCGCCCCTTTGTGCCGCCGATTCCAGGTCTTGAAAATATTGACTATCTGACTTCCGATAATATCTGGAATTTGCGCCAACAACCCAAACGCATGGTCGTGTTAGGCGGTGGCCCTATCGGCTGCGAATTAGCACAGTGTTTTGCCAGATTGGGCGTGCAAATCATCCTGGTTGAAATGGCTGCACGTTTATTAATTCGTGAAGATAGCGAAGTATCAGATTGTGTAACTGCACGGTTTCGTAAAGAAGGCATTGATGTTCGTCTGGAATATACTGCAAAACGATTTATCATTGAAAACGGTGAAAAAATCCTTATCGCTGAACATCTTGGTAAAGAAGTACCCATTACTTTTGATGAGGTATTAGTGGCTATCGGGAGAGTTGCGAATACCCAAGGTTACGGCCTTGAAGAAATTGGCGTAGAACTATCGCCACGAAAAACGGTTCAAGTAGATGCTTTTCAAGCAACCAATTACCCTAATATTTTTGCTTGTGGTGATGTTGCTGGCCCGTATCAGTTTACCCATACTGCTGCGCTTCAAGCTTGGTATGCCTCAGTAAATGCTTTGTTTGGCATCTTTAAAAGATTTCGTACCGACTATTCAGTGATTCCCTGGGCAACGTTTACAGATCCCGAAGTGGCTCGTGTCGGTTTAAACGAGCAAGAAGCCAAAAACTTGGGGTTAGCTTATGAAGTTAGTCACTATGATCTAGCAGATCTGGATAGAGCTATTGCCGATAGTGAGGCACATGGCTTTGTAAAGGTATTAACAGTGCCGGGCAAGGATAAAATTCTCGGTGTAACGATTGTAGGTGAACATGCCGGCGACTTAATTGCAGAATATGTTTTGGCAATGAAGTACAAAATTGGGCTCAATAAAGTACTGGGCACCATTCATATCTACCCTACCCTGGCTGAAGCAAATAAATACGTCGCCGGAGTCTGGAAGCGGAACCATCAGCCCGAACTGTTATTACGGTGGATAGCACGTTTCCATAGTTGGCGGCGAGGGTAAATCGCAGCCCATAGGTTGGGTTAAGCGACAGAGCAGCTAACCCAACCTATGAACTACCCGTTCTATTCTAAAAGCATGTTAATATCAGAAACAAAAAAGCCGATGCAAAACATCGGCTTTTTTGTTGACTCGTCCGCGTGGATTACAACGTATTTACAGCATTCAATTCCTGGAATGCTTGCTCTAAACGGGTTACCATACCTACTTCACCTGCGCGTTGCCATACACGTGGGTCGTAGTATTTTTTATTAGGTTTGTCATCACCGTCGGGGTTACCGATTTGACCTTGCAAATAAGCTTCGTTTTGCTTGTAGTAGTTCATAATGCCTTCCCAAGTAGCCCATTGGGTATCAGTATCGATGTTCATTTTAACTACGCCGTAGCTGATTGATTCTTTTATTTCCGCAGCAGTAGAACCTGATCCTCCATGAAATACAAAATTCAATGTATTCGCAGGCACATCATACTTTTCAGTTACGTATTTTTGCGAATTGTCCAATATGGTTGGTGTCAATTTAACGTTACCAGGCTTGTATACCCCGTGCACATTACCAAAAGAAGCCGCGATAGTGAAACGGTGGCTGATTTTGCTTAATTCTTCATAAGCATAGGCAACATCTTCAGGCTGTGTATACAGCAAAGAGTGATCCATATCGGTGTTATCGACACCGTCTTCTTCACCGCCGGTAACACCCAATTCAATTTCAAGCGTCATACCCATTTTGGACATGCGCTTTAAATATTGGCCGCAAATTTCGATGTTTTCTTTCAGGCTTTCTTCAGACAAATCCAACATGTGCGAGCTGAATAGTGGCTTACCTTTTTCAGCAAAATGTTTCTCGCCGGCATCTAACAAACCATCAATCCAAGGCAACAATTTTTTTGCCGCGTGGTCTGTGTGTAAAATAACTGGCACGCCGTAAGCTTCTGCCATCAGGTGTACATGTTGGGCACCTGAGATAGCGCCCAGAATTGCAGTTTGCTGCCCTTCCAGCTTAAGGCCTTTACCAGCAACAAATTGAGCACCGCCATTAGAGAATTGGATCACTACAGGAGATTTAACTTTAGCTGCGGCTTCCAATACAGCATTGATTGAATCTGTATTGATAACATTAACAGCCGGCATTGCAAACTTGTTTTCTTTGCAAATCGCAAAGACTTTTTGTACATCTTCACCGGTTACAACACCGGGTTTAACTACATCTAAAATTTTTTGTGACATTTAGGAATCCTGTTTCAGTCTATTACGTTGAGGGTGATAAAGTCGAAGCCATTCGGATAATGGTTAAGAAAACTATCCACTACTGAATGGCTTAGAACTTTCTTAACCCTCTAGGCTGGCCAAACGAGCTGCGAGAAGTTCTTCGAGTGCTTCCAATGCTTTTGCGAAACCACTGATGCCTTCAGCCAATTTATCAGTAGCCATTCGGTTTTCAGCGTGCATACGCTCGAAAGTAGCTTTATCTATAGATAATTTTTCAATTGACAATTTAGCTGCATTTACTGGATCAAGCTTACGTGGTAAATTGTCCTCCGTTGCTTGCAACTCTGCTAACAGAGATGGAGCAATAGTCAACAAATCACAACCAGCTAATTCTGTAATTTCACCGACATTGCGGAAACTGGCGCCCATCACTTCAGTTTTGTAGCCAAATTTTTTGTAATAATTATAGATTTCAGTAACTGAAACTACACCCGGATCTTCTGCTGGTGCATAAGAATCACGTCCGGTATCTTTTTTATACCAGTCAAGAATACGTCCCACGAAAGGAGAAATTAAGGTGATGCCATTTTCTGCACAAGCAATAGCCTGATGGATACCAAACAATAGTGTCAAATTAGTGTGAATACCTTCTTTTTCAAGAATTGCAGCAGCTTGAATACCTTCCCACGTAGCAGCAATTTTAATTAACACGCGGTCACGAGACACATTATGCGCTTCGTATTGTGCAATCAATTCACGTCCTTTTGCAACGGTAGCGTCAGTGTCGAAAGAAAGTCTTGCATCAACTTCGGTTGAGACACGGCCAGGAATAATCTCGAGAATTTTAAGGCCGAAAGAAACAGCAAGACGATCAAAAGCAAGGGAAACCACTTGAGCAGCTGAAGCCGCTTGCCCTAAACTAGTTCTGGCAGCTTTCAAAGTATCATCAACAATGCCTTGGTATTGTGGCATTTGTGCAGCAGCGGTAATTAACGATGGATTAGTGGTTGCATCGCGAGGTTTGAAGGTTTCAATTGCCTGAATGTCTCCGGTATCTGCCACAACAACAGTGACTTCTCTGAGTTGTTCTAGTAAATTTTTTCCCATAAGTGGTACCTTTTATAATTTAAGTTAAAAAAATTCGCATAATTGCACATTATAATAAACTATAAGCGCAAATGCCTGAGTTTAGGCGGTGACAGAAACATCATTCATCGAGGTAAATCTGACCTAAACCTACCTCCAGCAATTTGGGAGAAAAGGAGAAAACAGCCAGCAATTTTAAGGATTTTATTTACTGTAATCTCTTTTCCTCAGGTATTTATCAATCTTGGTAACGCATGTATTTCTCAACACCCGTTTCAGTCACAATGGGTTTCTGCTTTTCGACTAAAGCTTGTCTTACCATGTACTTGGCAACCCTACTTATCTGCGGCAGACTGGCCTGATGTTGTAAATATTTGGCAACCCCTGTTGGCCCTACCTGAGCTTCGGGTTGCTTGACTTGCTTGGCAGCTAAAGCAGCTTGTTTTGCCATGTACTTTGCAACTCTGCTTGGCTGTGGCAAGCTTTCCAGGTGTTGCAAATACTTGGCAACGCCCGTTACTTCAACTTCCGCTTGTTTTACATGTTTTACCTGTAATGCGGCCAAAGCAGCTTGTTTTGCCATATATTTTGCAACTCTACTTGGTTGAGGCAAGCTTTCTTGATGTTGAAGATACTTGGCTACACCCGTTGCTTGAAATTGCTTTGCAGATTGTTGTATTTCTTTTGTTTGGGTTGCGGCTAATATAGCTTGTTTTGCCAAATACTTGGCGACTTTACTGGGTTGTGGCAAGCTCTCCTGATGTTTCAAATACTTTGCTACCCCACTAAGTCCTGGTGCGTCTTTTTTATTTTTTAGATATTTTTCAACACCCGTTACTTCAGTTTCCTTGAGTGTCTCCTTTTTTTGTTTTGCCGCTAATGACTGTCTCAGCAAATACTTAGTCACTCCACTGGTCGGACTGTGCTCTTGGCCTTGTAAATACCTAGCAACTCCACTGACCAATTGAACTGGCTCCTGGTCTTCTTCCTCATTTGCACTTCTACTTGCCAATAATGTAGCTTCTTGTTTATCAAGGTACTTAGCAACACCGGTAAGTCCGCTTGGATCTTTGGTGTAAACAGGATAATCGGTCTTAGCTTCCTCAATTTCCTCAATTTTAGGTCGCTTCATGAAAAAGAATAGTCCTGCAACAGCAGGAAAAAACAAACCACTCAAGTTATTCTGTTCCATTGATATCACCCCCGGTCGCGCATGTACTTTTCAACTCCAGTTGCTGCTTTCGCTGCCGTTGTTTTTGGTGATGCTGCTTGTTGTTTTGCCATATACTTGGCAACCCCGGTTGTTGCGGTTGCTGATGCGGATTTAACCTGCTTTTCAAGGTACCTTGAAACGCCAGTCCCTGACACCTTGTTTAGGTACTTTGCGACACCAGTTGTGAGTGCATAAGATGCTTTGGCAGGCGCTACTGCTGGTGCTTTTTTCTGAACTGTAGTGGTACTGCGATTTTTAAAGAAATAAAATCCGGCTAAGGCAAGAACGACCAAACCAATCAGATAACTGGACATAGATGATTCTTCTTTCTTAACGCCAGCAGGAGCAGCACTTTGACTTTCAACCTGATTCGAGCCAATTTCTTCTTTCGATACAGTTGTTTTTACGGATTGAGAGGGTTTGTAGCTAGGATCGTGATACAAAACTTCCGGCTGGAAATTTGCAGCAGGATATTGTGAATCAACTTCATTGCTTACCGCGGTACTTGATGTAGCCTTTGGAGTCGATGCAGGAGCCTTACTTGCAGCTGCTGATGGGCTATTTTTGGCGATATAGTCACTGTCCTGGTAAAGCACTTCTGGCTGGAAGTCTGCTGCTGGATATTGTTGATCTGCGCCCGCTGCAGTACTAGCTAACAGGAGTAACGCAAATGCACCTCTAGTCAAATTATTCTTTTTCACGTTGTTCACCTAAAAGTCGGAAGAAGTGGATTGAGACCCCGACATGATAGACTGCTGTGCGCATCTAAAAGATAGGGGGTCTCTCTCCAAATATTATGTGTGTAACTACTCTATATTTTGTTTTAAAATTAAAGTACTGCTTCTACGTTCTTGACTACGTTTTCAACGGTGAAGCCAAACTCCTTGAAAAGCTGACCCGCTGGAGCAGATTCGCCAAAACGGTCGAGACCTACAATTTTACCGTTGGTTCCTACGTACTTCCACCAGCCATCGGTCACACCCGCTTCAACCGCGACACGCTTGGTCACTGCAGCAGGTAATACCGACTCACGATAAGCCGCATCTTGAGCATCAAAGATGTTTGTAGAAGGCATAGATACTACGCGTATTTTTTTACCTGCAGCCTTCAGTTGTTCAGCCGCTTTCAGAGCCAGTTCAACTTCCGAACCTGTAGCAATTATGATAGCTTCTGGTTGACCTTCGCTGTCACTCAGAATATATCCACCACGTGAAATTTCCTCAATTTGCTTTTGAGTACGTGGTATGTGAGGCAGATTCTGACGGGAAAAAACCAGAATAGAAGGCCCATCTTGACGTTCAAAAGCTGCTCTCCAGGAAACAGTCGTTTCAACTGCATCGCAAGGACGCCAGACTTGTATGCTTGGAATCAAACGCAGTGTTGCGGTTTGCTCAATAGGCTGATGAGTTGGTCCGTCTTCACCCAGACCGATAGAGTCGTGAGTATAAACAAAGATCGAACGAATCTTCATCAAAGAAGCCATTCGCAACGCATTGCGTGCATATTCCGAGAACATCAAAAATGTCGCGCCAAATGGAATTAACCCGCCATGCAGGGCTATACCATTCATTATCGCAGACATGCCGAATTCACGTACGCCATAGTTGATGTAATTAGCATCGGGTTTATCGGCACGCATCGGTCTGTATCCAGTCCATTCCGTCATATTGGAACAGCCTAAATCTGCGGAACCCCCAAAAATTTCCGGCAAAATCTTTGCAAAACCTTCAATTGCAGCCAATGAAGATAGACGTGTAGCCGTTGTCTTAGCTTCGGCATTAACCGCACTAACAAAGGCATCGGCATCAGCTTTCCAATTTTTTGGCAATTCGCCAACTATACGACGTTGGTATTCAGCGGCCAACTCAGGGTAAGCTGCCGTGTAAGCCGCGAACTTGTCGTTCCATTCCTTTTCAGCTTTTGCACCTTTTGCTTTGGCATCCCAACCAGCATAGACTTCCGCCGGAATTACAAACGCTTCATGATCCCAACCCAGAGCAGCCTTAGTCAGATTAATCTCGTCCTGACCTAGTGCAGCGCCATGACAAGCATGGCTTCCCGCTTTATTCGGTGAACCAAAACCAATGGTGGTTTTACAGCAGATCATCGTTGGCTTATCCGTCATAGCCTTAGCCATTTGAACTGCTTTAGCTATTGCAGCAGAATCATGTCCATCAACATCTGCAATTACATGCCAGCCATAAGCTTCAAACCGCATTGGCGTATTATCGGTAAACCAGCCTTCGACATGACCATCAATGGAAATACCGTTGTCATCCCAAAATGCTATTAACTTGCCCAATCCCAGGGTTCCTGCCAATGAGCAGGCCTCGTGAGAAATGCCTTCCATAAGACAGCCATCGCCCAAGAAGACATAGGTGTGATGATCAACAATTTTGTGGCCATCTCTGTTGAATTGAGCAGCAAGTGCCTTTTCAGCAATCGCCATACCAACAGCATTGGTAATGCCTTGGCCTAAAGGTCCTGTAGTTGTCTCAACGCCCGGCGCATAACCATACTCCGGGTGACCAGGAGTTTTGGAATGAAGCTGACGAAAGTTCTTCAGCTCTTCGATTGGTAAATCATAGCCCGTCAAGTGCAACAAGGAATAAATCAGCATTGAACCGTGACCATTCGAAAGCACGAAACGGTCCCGATTTGACCATTGTGGATTGGTCGGATTGTGGATCATAAAGTCGTTCCACAAAACCTCGGCGATATCCGCCATTCCCATTGGTGCTCCTGGATGTCCAGAGTTTGCTTTTTGTACGGCATCCATGCTCAAAGC
>NQJG01000184.1 GCA_002256465.1 Methylococcaceae bacterium NSP1-1
TCGTTGAAATTCTCAATGAAGACGGTTCAATGGCAAGACGGCCCGATTTGGAAGTGTTTGCACAGCAGCACAACCTTAAAATGGGCACTATCGCTAATTTGATTCATTATCGTATTCAGCATGAAAATACCCTGGAGCGCATCAGTGAGTGTGCGTTCCCCACGGAATTTGGTGATTTTCGTCTTTATGCCTATCAGGACAAAAATGACAACAACCTGCATCTGGCTTTGGTCATGGGTCAGGTTTCGGGTGATGAACCGGTTTTAGTGCGTGTTCATGCCCGGAATTTGCTGGATGATGTGTTTTCATCAAAACGAAATGATTGCAGCGTTTCAATTCGAACAGCCATGCAAAAAATTGCCGGGGAAGGACGCGGGGTTTTGGTTGTTATCAGGCAGAGCGAAGACAATAAATCTCTGGTGGAATTGATTCATCGTTATCAACTCGAAGATAACGGAGTTATTGGCACGGCTAATGCGCCCGAGGCCGCGGATTGGCGCATGACAGGAACGGGTGCAAGAATACTGGCCGACCTGGGCGTACATAAATTGAAAGTGCTGGGTACTCAGAAAAAGTATGTTGGCTTATCCGGGTTTGATTTGGAGGTGTCCGAGCATGTCGGCTGAAAGGCTGATTAATGGTTTCGTATAAGAAAACAGTAGTGGTAACTATTTAGCGCGAAGCACAACATCCCCTCTCCAGTGGGAGAGGGTAGGGTGAGGGGAGATTTAAACAAGGCAAAATGCATTATTTTGATCCCCTCATCCTAACCTTCTCCCGGTGGGAGAAGGGACTAACCACACACTGAAATAGATATAAATACCAAAAACTTAATAATAACAGGAGAGACACATGGCAATATCACTGAGTAAAGGCGGCAACGTAAACTTAAGCAAAGAAGCGCCGGGATTGAATAAAATCGTGGTGGGTTTAGGTTGGGATGCACGGGCAACCGATGGCGCGGCATTCGATTTGGATGCCAGTGCGTTTTTGGTCAAGCTGGATGGCAAAGTCCGATCAGATAACGATTTTTGCTTTTACAATAATAAAGTCGTTGGCGATGGCGCAGTTCAACACGCAGGCGACAATACAACGGGTGCCGGTGAAGGTGATGATGAAACCGTTAAGGTTGAATTGTCCAAAATCCCCGCTGATTTGGACAAGGTTGTTTTCGCCGTTACGATTCATGAAGCCGACGCACGTAAACAGAATTTTGGCCAGGTAAATCATGCGTATATCCGCGTTGTTAATGAAGATGGCGGACAGGAAATCGCCCGTTATGATCTGAGCGAAGATGCTTCAATCGAAACGGCAATGATCTTCGGGGAAATATACCGTGTAGGAACAGACTGGAAATTTAAAGCCGTTGGACAAGGTTTTGCGGGCGGTCTTGGACCTTTGGCAGCGTCTTTTGGCGTTAATGTTTGAGCCGCTAACGTTTAATTTTAGGAGCATTTAATTTATGGCTATAAATTTACAAAAAGGACAAAAAATCTCGTTATCCAAAGAGTCCGGCGGAGCGTTAAGTAAAGTTGTCATGGGCTTGGGCTGGGATGCTAAAAAAAGCGGCGGCGGCATGCTGAAAGGCATGTTTGGGGGTGGAAGCAGCAGCTCTATTGATTTGGATGCATCCTGCGTATTATTCAACGATCAGAATAAAGTGGTTGATACCGTCTATTTTGGACAGTTGAAAAGCCGCGACGGTAGTATTGTGCATACGGGTGATAATCGTACCGGTGATGGTGATGGTGATGATGAACAAATCATTGTTGATCTGGACAAAATTCCCGCGACCGTTAAATCTTTGGTATTTACAGTGAGTTCCTATACCGGCCAAACATTTGCCGAGGTTGAAAATGCCTATTGCCGGCTTGTTGATAACAGCAATAAAAATGAAATTGCCCGTTATACCTTAAGTGCACAAGGCTCGCATACTGCACAAATCATGGCCAAACTGTATCGCCATGGCGGCGAATGGAAAATGCATGCAATTGGTGAAAATGGTACCGGCCGAACCATTGAAAACCTGTTACCGCAAATCGTTGTTCATTTGTAATGAGGATTTGGTTTAACAAAACCTTTTCAACTATTGGTGCCGTCTTTACAAATCTTCGTCAGTCGGTTCCGGCTGGCGAAGTCACCCTGATTTGTACGCACACGCATTTAACTGCAGCGGCTTTTCTGGCTGCTGATGAAAGTCATCTTGAGCCTGCAGAATTAACCGGACAAGCCTATGTTGAATGGTGTGTGGATTTTTGTCATCAACACAACATCAACTTATTTTGGCCAGGCAAAGAAGCCGCGCTCATCAGTAAATATCATGTACTGTTTCAAGCAATTGGCGTACAAGTGCTTTCAGTTGCCGATTATCACACACTGACATTGTTGCATGACAAGGCGGAATTTTACGCCGACTTGAGGCCCGCAGTCAATAATCGCGATGAATTTGATAATGCGGTTGCAAAATTATCGGCAAAACATGAAAAACTGTGTGTTAAACCCGCTGTTTCGGTATTTGGCTTGGGCTTTCGAGTTTTAGACACGCAGCGCGACAGCATCACCCAATTGCTCAAGGGTGTTGAATACCAGATTCCGCTGCAAGAATTGCGGCAAGGCATGAATAATACCCCTGAATTTGCCACACTGCTGGTTATGGAGCATCTGGGAGGACCTGAATGGAGCGTCGATTGTGCAGGACGACACGGTGAATTGATTTGTGCCGTGCAACGAAAAAAATCGCCGCTGGCAGGTCACGGGCAAACCATAGACAACAATGTAGATATTCAAGGTATGGTGACCCGATTAACCGCACACTACCGGCTAAACGGTTTATTTAATATCCAGTTCAAGGAAGGTGTGAATGGGCCGAGCTTGTTGGAAATTAATCCCCGTCCTTCCGGTGGCTTTGGTATGGCGTGTTTATCGGGTGCTAATTTGGCGTATATAGCCTTGCAAGGTATTAAAGGTAGGGCTGTTCAGCCGCCGGTTATCCGTTATGGACTCAGGGTGACCGAGATTAATACACCAGTGGTTTTGCAAGAATTGTAATGAGCTTTTGTTCAATTCTGATAATAAGTGGCTCTATGAACAGATGCATTTCAAATTCATTAATGCGATGAGCATTAGCCAATTTTAAATAATGTCCCTCAATAAAATAAATTCATTTGTTTATACATACATCCGATTCATCGAAATGGTCGGTGTACTCATGCGTATTTTCAGCTTCTCGCTGGTCAGTTGGATGGGTGCAGAAAGTCCGTTCTTTTTTGTATGGGCTTTTAATACGACAGACGCGGTAATACTTTCCTGGTGTTCCATTCTTAAAAAAGATAATGCATATACCTTGCTGAATGTCTTTTGGATTATGGTGGGCATCGTCGGAATGCTTAGAGCCTGCTCTTTTTCATTCACTGATTTCAAAACTGCCGTGCTTCAATTCCTGGTGCAGTTCGCTACTCTTTTTAGTCAATAGCTCAATAGGGCTTCTAAACCCTTTTCTTGTTTACTCATGCGCTTTGGCTCCATACACAACAAACTATGCAAAAAACAGTAACAATCAAATTAGACACCGGTACACTCCAGCTCGACGTAGAGCCCGGGCACATTCCGCTTAAGCGTTTGCTGGGTTTTGCAGCAAGGGTAAGCAGTAAACGTAAATTTTTGCTGGTCAGCAAGGTATTGGGCAAACATTATCCCGTAACGCCAAAAACCATGAGCTGGTCTTATCGCGCCTTGGCGAGAGCAGTGATAAAAAAAGAGGTAGGGGAGCGTTCGCTGTGGATAGGCATGGCGGAAACCGCAACCGGCATGGGTTATGGGATATTTGAAGCGGCTTGCCATGCTGGTGTACAAAACGCTTTATTTATCCAGACTACCCGTTATCACTTGAATAGCATAGAGCGACTTGAATTTGAAGAAGCTCACAGTCATGCTACTGACTTTTTTCTATATTATCCTGTTCACCCTGATTATCGAAAACAGTTTTTAAATGCAGAAAACTTGATATTAATCGACGATGAAATCAGCACAGGCAAAACATTTTTACGCCTTATTAAAGCCTATCAAAAGATTAATCCACAGTTGCGTAAAGTGTTTATCGTTAGCCTGGTGAATTTCGCTCATCCTGATGATCGTGCTGTGCTGGAATCACAAGCCGGTGTTGCAGTTGAATGGGTTTGTTTCAGGCAGGGGTTATTGCGTTTTGAAGACAGCCAAAATGCCGCCATTGATAATATTACCGTTAATGTGTCGGGTAATGGCGCTTGTAAAAAGCATTTGCTGGCTTGGCCGGGACGGCTGGGTATGAATACGCCAATTGTTTTAGAAAAGGATGTGGTGGAACAGTTAGGCATTTGCAGCTTTAGCAGCGAGTCCGGAGACCTCCGCCCCATTCTGGTGTTGGGGACGGGCGAATGCAACGCCCCGGCATATTTGCTGGGACGTGAGTTGGAACACAAAGGTTTTAATGTAAAAGTGCAAAGTACGACACGTTCGCCGATTCATCAGGGTAACGATATCGCCTTGGTGTGCCATTTTGAAGACAACTACGAAGACGGCATTCCTAATTTTATTTACAATTTGAACCCTGACGATTATCGGGAAATTATTTTGTGTCATGAAACGCCGCTTGGCAAGCCGCTAACTGACCGACTGCATGCGTGGCGAGCCATCAGTGCACGATTTGAACTTCAGCCACAAAATTCAAACCATGCAAAGCTACATTTTTTTAGACCTTGATGACACGCTTTTTCAAACGCTGAGAAAATGTGCCTTGGGTGCAGATGATCCAAGATTACAAGTGCGGGCTTGTTTGCCAGATGGCACGCCCAATTCCTTCGCTACGCACAAGCAACAATGGTTATGGCATTGGCTGGCTAAAGGATTCAAAATTGTGCCGGTTACAGGGCGTGATGTTCACGCTTTTGAACGCGTTATGTTGCCTTTTCAGGAAGAAGTGGTGTTGAATCATGGCGCAGTTATTCTGGATAAACAGCGCAATATCGATAGCGTCTGGATGGATGGCATGATGCAAGCCTTACCCGAGTATCATGAAAAACTATTGGGTGTGTGGGATGAAGTTGGGGCGTATTGCCAGCGTTATAACGGTTTTAAACCCCGGTTGGTCATTGACTTTGATATCACGTGGTATGGCGTGATCAAGCATGTGGACGGTACTGAAAACACGTTAAAAACGTTATTGGACAGCATTATAAAAACGCATCCACATATTATTGACGGCAGTTTATATTGGCATTTGAATGGTAACAATCTTGCGGTTCTGCCAAAAATAATTAACAAAGAAAGTGCGGTGAGTTATT
>NQJG01000185.1 GCA_002256465.1 Methylococcaceae bacterium NSP1-1
TTCTGCATCTGTATTACTTGCACGCAAAGATACTGAAATTCTTTCTCCCGATGATTTAATCGGGAAAAAAGTGATGATGCTCGGTCAATATGTGGATGCCGATTTTATTGCCATGTTCAGCAATGAGAATCTCGATATAAAAGGTATTCATATTATTCCCAGCAGCTTTGAAATACAGGACTTGATTGATGGCAAAGTCGATGCATTTAATTCCTATAGCAGTAATGAACCTTATTATTTACAACAACAAGGCGTTGAATTTACTACCCTTAATCCGCGTAACTACGGCGTTGATTTCTATAGCGATATTCTATTTACGACAGAAGATGAGATTAGGCATCATCCTGAGCGCGTAAAAGCCTTCCGCCAGGCCAGTCTTGAAGGCTGGTACTACGCAATGAATCATCCTCAAGAGATAATTGATCTACTACTGAACAAATATAAAGTCACTAAATCCAGAGTCCATCTTGAATTTGAAGCCAAGGCGATGCAGTCATTAATATTGCCTGACTTAATGGAATTGGGGCACATGAATCCCTGGCGTTGGCGACACATGGCTGAAACATTTGTGCAAACGGGAATGGTTGAAAACGATCACTTGTTGCAAGGATTTATTTATACGTCAAACACAGGCATCAATAAAGAAAAGCTGATTAATTATCTGAAGATTATGATGGCTATTGCGATAATTATCAGTGTTATTGCATTAATCCTGTATATCGCCTATCGATCGATAAAAAGAGAAAATAGCCGACGTATTGCGGTAGAAAATGAGTTGCGTAATCGTACCCATGAGCTGGCATTACACAATCAAATTCTCCAGCGAATCAATCAGAGAATTGAGCTACCCAAACTACTGGAAGAACTGGTTCGACAAATTGAAGCACTGCATCATGGAATGTTGTGCTCTATTTTACTGCTGGATAAAGAAGGCAAACATTTACGCCATGGTGCAGCACCCAGTTTACCCGACTTTTATAATCAGGCCATTAATGGTTTGGCAATTGGCGAGGGAATAGGCTCTTGCGGAACGGCGGTTTATCGGGGTGAACGAGTCATCGTTGAAGATATACAGCAACATAGTTATTGGGAGGAGTTCCGAGATTTGGCAAGGTTGGCCGATATCCAATCCTGTTGGTCACAACCCATTAAAAGCAGCACAGGTGAGACGCTTGGGACATTCGCGATCTATCATCGGCAGTCCACACGACCAACAAATGCAGAAATTACCCTGATTGAAAACTACGCCAATCTGGCACAACTGGGGATTGAAAATAATTTTACAAATACTGCACTCATAGAAAGCGAAGAACGCTTGAGATTCGTGTTGGAGGGAAGTGATCTTGGGTTTTGGGATTGGAAAATCGATACCAATGAGGTAGAACGGAATCCGGTCTGGGCAGAAATGCTTGGCTATAGTCATGAAGAAATAAAACGCACGACCCAACAATGGTCGGATTTTATATATCCTGATGACCGGGAAAAGGCATGGCAATCAATACAAGATGTTCTCGCTGGACACAAGAATGGCAGTTTAAGATGGATTCTTGATCATGCCAAAGTTGTCCAGCGTGATCAGAACGGGCGTCCCATTCGGATGTGCGGGACCCACGCAGACATCAACGAGCGCAAGGCTGCCGAGGAGGAGCTTCGCATCGCTGCTGCCGCCTTCGAGTCTCAGGAAGGCATGATTGTCACCGACGCTGAAAACCTCATTATCAAGGTAAACCAGGCATTTATTAATATCACTGGCTATACGGCCAAGGAAGCAATAGGCCAGACGCCACAACACTTGCTCCGATCAGGGCGCCAAAATACGATTTTTTATACAGCAATGTGGGATAGTATCCAGCATACTGGAGCATGGCAGGGAGAAATCTGGAATCGGCGCAAAAATGGTGAGGTGTATCCCGAATGGCTTACCATCACTGTCGTCAAGGGCACCGATGGTGAAACCACTCATTACGTTGCTACGTTTACTGACATTACCGAGCGTAAGGCGGCAGAGGAAAAAATTAAACAGC
The DNA here is from genome assembly GCA_002256465.1 of Methylococcaceae bacterium NSP1-1. Taxonomy (GTDB): domain Bacteria; phylum Pseudomonadota; class Gammaproteobacteria; order Methylococcales; family Methylomonadaceae; genus Methylobacter_C. Next base: position 2,025 of record NQJG01000185.1, read on the forward strand.
TTGCCTTCTATGATCCACTTACCCAGCTTCCTAACCGGCGTCTGCTGTTGGAACGCCTGAAACACAGCATTGAAGTCGAGCGACGTGAAGGCAAGCGACTGGCATTGCTGATGCTCGACCTTGATCGTTTTAAAGCGGTCAATGACAATCTGGGACATTCGGCTGGTGACGAGTTACTGCAACAAGTAGCTAAACGAATCACGACAAGGCTGCGCGAAGTGGACGTAGTCGCTCGTTTGGGTGGCGATGAATTTATCATACTGTTGGAGGATATTGCTCATCCGGAAGATGCAGCGCGGATCGCTGAAGGCATCGTTGCTGATTTGAGTAAACCCTTCCAGCTAATTCAAAGTGATGGTGTACGAATAGGTGTCAGCATAGGTATCAGTTTGTATCCCCAACACGGCGATAGCCCCGAAATACTGATGAATAGCGCCGACGCAGCGTTGTATCAAGCTAAAGACCGGGGACGCGGTTGTTTCGCCTATTTTTCCGAAGAACTTACCCTCGCTGCCCGGGAACGAATTGCTCTGGAAGCGCGGCTAAGACAGGCAATTGACCAACAGGAATTGCGGGTGTTCTATCAGCCACAGATAGATATTGCCAGTGGTCAAATTGTCGGTGCTGAGGCGCTGGTACGCTGGCAAAATCCAACTGAAGGATTGATTTTTCCGGAACAATTCATTCCCATCGCCGAGGAAACCGATCTGATTATAGCGATTGGTACTTGGGTGTTACGGGAAACCTGTCGTCAAGGACGGCAGTGGCTGGATGAGGGGTTGCCGGCGCTAACTTTATCGGTTAATGTTTCCCCTCACCAGTTCCGTCGCCAGGACATTAATGCTTTAGTTGCAAAAGTACTGAGTGAAACCGGTTATCCTGCCGAGTATCTTGCATTGGAAATAACCGAAAGTGGACTGATGGAGAATCAGGACAAAGCGATGGGTATTTTGAATGATTTGCGTGTCCAGGGGATTCGTCTTGCTATTGACGACTTTGGCACTGGTTATTCGTCCCTGGCTTATCTCAAATACTTTCCATTGGATGTGTTGAAAATCGACAAGAATTTTATCGATGACATTCCCTTTCTGCAAGGTGACACGGAAATCACTGCCACTATTATTGCTATGGCGCATACCTTGGGCTTTAAAGTTTCAGCGGAAGGGGTAGAAACACATGAACAGTTGGCATTCTTGCAAGCGAAAGGCTGTGATAGTTATCAGGGTTATCTGAGCGGGCAGGCTTTATCCGCAGATGCGTTTGCTAAACTCTTGCGTTAGAAAATCTTGAGCTGTTTCTTGCAAAGCCGCTATTTCCCAGACGATCACAGAAGTCATACTAACAACAAGTAAACGTTAGGCAATGACGAGACCAGTTTCTTGTTGCCAGGATTTCATGGATGGTTTAGGCTTGCCATCCATGGCACTGGATACCCGCTTCCCGGCGAGTATGACGAGTTACTTGTTCATTTGTAAATAAAGATGAGCGCTTGAGCCTGGGAACTAACGCGAAACAATGGTCAAACTCCCAACAAAATAATGCTAAGCACCCTCGTCCGCTTTTCCATCCGTTTTTACGGGATTGTTATTGCACTCGCTGTATTGATCCTGCTCTATGGTAGTTATCGCTTTACCACTGCGGGCCTGGATATTTTTCCTGAATTTGCTCCCAAGCGGGTCATTATTCAAACTGAATCACCCGGGCTGTCTGCCGAGCAGGTTGAAGTTCTGGTGACACGGCAGATCGAAATGTCTATCAGCGGCTTGGTGGGGCTGGAATCGGTGCGTTCCGAATCCATTCAGGGTTTATCGATCATCACGGCGACGTTTGTAGAAAAAAGTGATGTTTATCGCAATCGGCAGCTGGTTAGTGAACGTTTGGCGAGGTTACCTGCACATCTGCCGCTGGGTATTGTGCCGGTTGTGATACCACTGTCTTCGTCTTCCGCGACGGTATTAACCATCGGGTTAAGTTCAGATACGAAAGATTTAATGGCTCTTCGCAGTTTGGTTGACTGGACTATCGTGCCGCGCTTATTGGCGGTTCCCGGCGTTGCCGATGTTAATGTGTTCGGCGGGGAGATTGCGCAGCTGCAAATTCAGGTTGATCCAGTGCAGTTGCACCGCTTTAATCTGGCGCTGGATGACATTATTCAAGCCGCCTCGCAAGCCGGAACCATTCAGGGCGGCGGCTTTATCGAAAACATTAACCAGCGTATCACGCTGCAAGTCACTGGACAGCCCACTAGGCCTGAACAATTTGCAAAAATCATTGTTAAGCGCGATCAGGGGCGCAACATCACCCTGGGCGAAGTCACCACCATTCGTTATGCCGCGGAACCGCCCATCGGCGCGGCACAAATTCGGGGTAAACCGGGCATAGTCATGATGGTGATTGGTCAATACGGAGCCAATACCCTGACCGTGTCCAGACAGGTTGAACAGACCTTGAAAGAATTCGAACCGGTTTTCAAAAATGAGGCTATTACTTTTTATGAGCACTTGTTCCGGCCTGCCGACTACATCGAAAGATCGATTGCCAATTTATCGGGACATTTATTGATTGGCGGCTTGTTTGTGCTGATCATTTTGCTTTGATCGGTGCGGTTATTGTCTTGCTGGAAACGGGGGTTAATCTGAATATCATGGTGCTGGGAGGCCTGGCTATTGCATTGGGGGAGGTGGTTGATGATGCCATTATTGATACCGAAAATATTTTCCGGCGCTTGCGTGAAAACCGTTTACTGGAGCAACCGTTGCCCGTTGCAACGGTTGTATATACCGCCTCTCTGGAGGTGCGCAGTTCGGTGGTCTACGCCAGCTTTATTGTCGCGCTGGTGTTCGTGCCCTTGTTAACGCTAAATGGTGTGGCCGGACGCCTGTTTGCGCCGCTGGGTTATTCATATATTCTGGCCATTTTAATGTCGTTACTGGTGGCGCTCACCTTAACGCCTGCGCTGTGTTTTGCCTTGCTGGGCGGCAAGCTCGATGTTGCCGATGACCCGCCGCTCATCAAACGCATCAAACCGCTTTATAAAAATTTGCTTGGGTTTGTTTTCAGGCATTTCAAGCTGTTGATTGTTGCCAGTATTGTTGTTTGTTTGTCAGGGCTATTTGCCTTTTTTAGTCTCGATAGCAAATTTTTGCCTGAACTGCGTGAAGGTCATTATATCGTTCATACCACCAGCATTCCCGGCACGTCTTTGCAGGAATCATTAAGAATCGGCAGCAAGCTGACCGAACAGTTTATGTCCATTCCGGGCATACAATCGGTATCGCAATGGGCGGGGCGCGCCGAACGTGGCGCCGACACTTACGGCAGTCACTACAGCGAGTATGAAGTTCGCCTTGAGCCGTTGTCTGGTGCCGAGCAACAGCAAATACTGAACAAGTTGCGTGAAATTCTGACCCATTTCCCCGGCATTGGCTTTGAAGCTAACACCTTTTTAACAGAACGGGTCGATGAAACCATTTCCGGCTACACCGCGCCAGTGGTCGTTAATCTTTACGGCAATGACCTGAATGTGCTTGATACCAAGGCAAAAACACTCG
>NQJG01000025.1 GCA_002256465.1 Methylococcaceae bacterium NSP1-1
TTTTAGTCAGGCATTATGATTATGTGCCGGATGTGATGGTTTATACCAACCAAATTGAACCCGGATTTCCCAATGGTCGACGTTTGGAAGATGACGTTGCCTTGTTGACCTGCAATCAGGGAGATTGTCCGTTACAGGAAAATGCTTTTATAGATACCAAACAGTGGCCACGTGCAACAGTCAACGATAAGCCATTGCTGACCACTTTCCCTTATCTTGCTGAGCCTTGGCCTGCAAGACCGCAAACCCCTGTGCCTTCATGTATGCCGTATATAATGAAGTATGTTGTTATTCCTGGGGTGATTGTACTGGCGCTGGTTATTGGCCTGATAGTTTGGTGGCGGCGTAAATGTGCATGTCATCATCATTCACGTGTCGAAACTTAAGTTTATACCTGAAGATACCGGGTTAGTTGCCGTCTAACCCGGTATTCTGTTTTTCAAGCTGGGCGGCTCAATAACCGACTGCGCTGCGGCAGGGTTATGTGCCGCAATTGCGGCTTCCAACAATATACGGGCATCTTTTGGTTCGCGTTGTGATACCCAGTTTGCTTGCGCGAGTTGCAATGCTTGTTGCGGTTGCTTTAACAGAGATAAGGTAAAGCGTGCTTCATCACCCTGATGTAAATTCTCACCACGCAGACGGCTTGCCGCAAAACGCGCCTTTAGCTGAGTGACGATGTTGGGCAGATCATCGTCTCCAAGTTGCTGTTTAGCCAAGGCCACACGTAATAATAGGCTATCAATGCGCGTTTTCTCGCTTAGCATAGCGATGACTTCCTCCGGGCGCTTTTGATCCAGCAGAAAATCTGCGTAAGCGTTGAGCAAATAAATATCCTGCCGGCGGAATTTTAGCGCTTCGGAAAAAAATTGATCAGCCTCCTCATATCTACCTATTCTGGATGCAATTTCCGCTAATACCGTCAAACTCCATAATCGTTGATCAGTCGACGTGACTTGTGTTTCTTTCAGTGCTTCACGCAAAAAATCGTAGCTTTTAGCGGCATGTCCAGTCAAGCTGCCAATACTAGCCAGACAGGTGCTGGCGGCCAAGGGTGAGTCAAGCTCCATCAGTGGAATACAACTACGCTGCGCATCATCGTATCGGGCGCGTACTTGTAAGATAACCGCCTGGGTAAGCCAAGCCTGAGCATTAGTTGGCTCCTGGTGCAAGAGTGTTGCCAGATCGTGCAAAGCACTATCAAAATCATGGCGATTTTGCAGAATCAAAGCACGCAACAGCAATACTTCTGATGAAGGCTCTGGAATATCCCACCACGGTTTCAATACGCCTTGCGCATAACCGTAAAAGCGAGGATCAGCTTCGGCTTTTCCGAGCTCGATATAGCGTTTCGCCAGTTTGACTGCAATGTCAAGTTGCCCGGGATTGGCGTTGAGTCTGTTCCGTAAAGCGCGTAATTCATGATTAACCGGATTAGCCGCTGCAGGCAAGCGTTCAAGCACTTGTTCATCGTGATCCGGTACGAATGGAATGGCTAATAGTGCGGGTGTGGAAACCAGTGCAACGACAATGATCATTAACCCTATAAATCGCTTCATTACATTAATCAATCAGTGTGAGATTAAGAGATCTTTCCAGCAACCAAATAAAGGCAAGCATCGCGATTAAAACGGATCCGAGAGTGAAAACCACTTTTCGATAGCACTGCGTCTTCCTTAGCCAAAACGCAAAAGGTAAAAAGCCGGTAACTATGGCAAGTTGACCCAGTTCCACACCCAAATTAAACGCCAGCAGCGTCAGTAGAAGCATGTTTTGTGGTAACCCCAAGTCCTTCAGGACATTGGCAAAGCCAAGGCCATGTATCAGACCAAAACCGAAGGCCATCAGCCAAAGATTCCTGTTTATAAGGGGATAAAGGTTATTCAGTGCCGCCAAAATGACTGACGCCGCTATCGCTGATTCAACCCAGCGCGAAGGCAAGGAGATAACCTCCAGGGTGGCAAGGCTCAAGGTGATAGAATGCGCTATAGTGAAAGCCGTAACTATTTTGATAACCTCAATCAAGACCGGGCGAAACCGTATTGCCGGCTTCCATCTTGCTGCTTGACGATAAAGCACTGCGGGCAATAACAAACTCAGCAGAAACAGAATATGATCGTAGCCCGTCCAGATATGCCAAATACCTTCGTGCAGATATTGCAAAAAAACTGTTCCGGACTTTACCTGGGCAAGTACGATTTTTTGATTGTTTTGGGTTGGACTTAATACCGCCGTATGCGTTGCACCCCCATACTCGACTCTTAATAAGCCTCGATGCTGAGGGTCGAGATCAAAAAAAAGCATGTAGTTAATGCCAATTTCTGTCGACAACCTCGGACAGGCAACGTCGAATAGTAATACTGAATAGGCACCATCGGTATGGTTGTCAACCAGATACTGTGTTGGTTTGATCTGGCAAGGAGATTCGCCTGAAGAAATATGCAAATGGGTAAAAGCGTAGCTGGTGATAGCGTCGTGTTTATTATGCAATTCCTTCCATGTGATTGCACTATCGCCATTAGTATCCAGGCTGATTGCAAAATCCAGATCGCGCAGGGCGATATCCCATTGGCCTGAAACCTTGCCAGCCGATACCATAAGCGTTAAATAGCTGTCGCTAGCCTTATGGGCGAAAACTGCAAGGCAACACCCGTAAAGTATAAAACCCAATAATGCACGTAGAAGCATTTATTTTTACTATGTAAAAGGAGGGAAATCTTTATACACTTCATTGAAATAGGCAATCTTTTCTCCCCTAGTTTACTACAGCAAATCTCGTTATGACAGCAATCACCTAAAACGGCGGCGCGACTGGCAAAATCGGTCACTTAAACGAAAGTGAACCTTGAAATCGTAAAGTTCAGTGCCGATGAATTCATGGTGTCTGAATAAAGACAATGACGACAAGCGCATTGTCGATTAAAATGATCAAGTTTTACTTAAACTGTCATCAGTTTTTTTCTGAGTTCCATACATTCTAAATGACAAAATATATTTTCATTACCGGCGGTGTTGTTTCATCGCTAGGCAAAGGCATTGCTGCATCGTCGCTTGCCGCTATTCTTGAGGCTCGCGGTCTCAAAGTCACTATGACCAAGTTAGATCCTTACATCAATCTTGATCCGGGCACTATGAGCCCTTTTCAACATGGTGAGGTATTTGTTACTGAAGACGGTGCAGAAACTGACCTGGATTTAGGTCATTATGAGCGGTTTCTTAAAACCACTATGGCTAAAAGGAATAATTTCACCACCGGTCAGGTTTATGACAGTGTCTTGCGTAGAGAGCGTAAAGGTGAATATTTGGGCGCCACAGTTCAGGTTATTCCTCATATTACCGATGAGATAAAGCGCCGGGTTTATCTCAGTGCTGAAGGCATGGACGTCGCTATCGTCGAGGTTGGTGGAACAGTCGGTGACATTGAATCACTGCCATTTCTGGAAGCTATCCGGCAAATGCGTTTTGAATTGGGTGCTGAAAGGTCGTTGTTTATCCATTTAACGCTGGTTCCCTATATTCGTTCGGCCGGTGAAATAAAAACCAAACCCACTCAGCATTCGGTAAAAGAACTGCGGTCAATTGGTATACAACCGGATATTCTGATTTGCCGTTCCGAACAAGCCATACCTGTCAGTGACCGCCGGAAAATTGCCTTATTCACCAATGTCGAGGAAAAGGCGGTTATTTCTGCAATAGATGCAGACTCTATTTATCGGATTCCGCTGTTACTGCACGAGCAGGGCCTGGATAATATTGTTGTTAACAAGTTGAGGCTGGACGTACCGCCTGCAGATTTAACGGAATGGAAGACTGTTGTTGAAGCGCTGACGCATCCGGTCAATGAAGTGACTATCGCCATTGTCGGCAAATATGTCGATCATTCCGATGCCTATAAATCACTGAATGAAGCGTTAATTCATGCCGGTATCCGAACCCGTACCAAGGTCAATATTAACTACATTGATTCGGAAATTATAGAGGACGAAGGTGTTGGCAGACTGAAAGATGTTGATGCGATTCTGGTACCGGGCGGTTTTGGCGAACGTGGTGTCGAAGGTAAAATTGCTACAGTTCGCTTTGCGCGCGAAAATAAAATTCCTTATCTGGGTATTTGTTTGGGGATGCAGGCGGCTGTCATTGAGTTTGCACGCGATGTTGCGGGCCTGGAAGGCGCGCATAGTACAGAATTTTTGCCGAAATCACCGCATCCAGTCATCGGCTTGATTACCGAATGGATGGCTGAAAGCGGCCAACTGGAAACCCGCGACGAAAATTCCGATTTAGGCGGATCGATGCGTTTGGGTGGACAGCAATGCCGATTGCAATCCGATTCATTGGCCTTTCAGCTTTATCAGAAAGATGTTATTACCGAAAGACATCGCCATCGTTATGAGTTTAACAATCAGTATCTTGAAAAGCTGGAAAAGGCAGGAATGCGGTTTTCCGGCAAGTCTATTGATGGCAGGTTGGTCGAAGTAGTCGAAATACTTGATCATCCATGGTTTTTAGCGTGTCAGTTTCATCCGGAATTTACATCGACACCCAGAAAGGGGCATCCTTTATTTTCCGGCTTTGTCGCCGCCGCAGCGCAACATAAAAAGGCAGAAAAATAACTCGATGTGATCACCACAACGTATTGATTTTATTAGCATCGCTGATTACCAGCAGTGTGAGATAATCAGCGAAACCAAGCAGGAAGATGTGCTGATTGAGCAGGACATAGTCGATATGCAGGTCTGCTGCCGCAGTGAAGGCTGGGTGTCCGAGCATAATTTTATGGGTGACGAGGTGATTTTTGCTGCAATTGATATAACTCAGACTGCCAATGAAATTTATGAGAGGGTTGTTAATGAGGATGTTAGATCATTTGTTGATGGTGTTGCTAATACGGATTTATTGGACCGTTAAATATGGGTAAAAAAATAGCATTACTTATTGGCGTTTCAAATTATGAAAATGAAAAGCCTCTACCGCCGTGTGTGGCCGATATTGCTTTAATGAGCGATATTATCGAAAAATCAGGAAAGTATGATGACAAACTAATTTTAAGAGATAGTCCAAAAAGCATAGATGCTATGGAAAAAATACGTTCTTTTTTTAAGGGTCATCAGAATTCAGAAATTGACGAAGTATTTTTTTACTATACAGGACATGGTACACAGCATTCAGATGACTTTCTGTTTTTATTTTCTGATTTTGATGATTCTAAAAAGAATACAACCTCATTAGCTAATAGCGACCTTGACTCTATGTTAAAGGCTTTAAATCCTGCATTAACTATAAAAGTCGTTGACGCTTGTCATGCTGGAATTAAATACATTAAAGAACAAGACTCGAAAAATGATTTAGAAAGGATATTAAAATCATCAAAGGATAGCTTCGGACATGCTTATTTTCTGTTTTCTTCATTAGGAAATCAGTCATCGACAGCTCTAAGCGATTACAGTGTCTTTACAAAAAGTTTTGCTGATTCTCTTATAGGTTATGAAGGACGTGATGTTTGTTATGTGGATATTACAAAACACATAGCTGATGATCTAAATGTAAAAAAATATCAAACTCCGCTATTTATCCAACAAGCAACCAACACTGAAATATTTTGCCATGTCTCTGCCGATTTAATAAAAAAGATAGTTGATAGATTTAATACGGGAGATAGTAAGAATAAATTAAATGAAGATAATGAGTTAGAGCAAAATGAACAAACTTTGGAAGAAAAGTTAATTGCTGTAGTGGATAGTCAATCCAAAGAATATTGTACTGAGGCTGAAGCTCAAAATTCATTTTTAAAATTGATAGGAAATATTGAGAGTTATAATTGGAATACTCTTTCGAAGTTTTATGACGTTATTGTCGAGAGTAAGTCGGATTACTCTAATATTACTGGAATGAAAAGTATAGCCAAATGGCTTTCTGAAAATAATGAACCGTATTTTGCTAAAGTAATATGCGATGAAGAGTCGTACGAAGCAAAAGAACGTGTTTCTTCTGGTATATATGGCAGTCTTATTGATCAGATTACGCCAAAATATGAAACTGAAAAAGAAGTTAGCTGGAATGATAGGATTACCTTAAATAAAAATGAATGGAAAATAGTTCATTCTGGTTTGAAAAATGTTGATGAAATTACTACCAATGCAACAAATATCTTGAAAGACATTAATGAATCAATTTTTACAGAACTGGGAATTGAGTTCGATATTTATGAGTTGAAGGATTTGGTATAAATAGCTGATTAAACGACAGGTTTGACAAAATGTATACCCTCTATAAAATCAATAGCGATGAGCTGAATGAAAATTTTATCGCTGCAATAAAAGCGCAATTTCCTCACCAAACTATTGAAATTTCGATTTCTGAAATTGCACAAGTTGAACAGGATGAAACCGCATATTTGCTAGGAAATCCTGCCAATAAAGCACGGCTTTTAGCGGCGATTGCCCAAGTTGAAAAAAATCAGCTCATTGATGTTGATATTGAAAAGCTATGATTATCAGCTTTGAACCCAGCGCCTTTGACGATTTTAATCAATGGGCAATGGCTGATAAGAAATGCTATAAACGCATTGTCAGCTTGATTAAAGACATTAGCCGCAATCCTTATCAGGGATTGGGCAAACCAGAAGCTTTAAAACATGAGTTACAAGGCTATTGGTCACGACGCATTGATGATGAACATCGCCTGGTTTATAGAGTTGAAAATGATAGGTTGATCATCATCAGTTGCAAATATCATTACAAAAAATAGTAAACAATCAGAGAATCCTTATGCAATTATGTGGCTTTGAAGTCGGTTTAGATCAACCGTTTTTTTTAATCGCCGGCCCTTGCGTGATTGAAAGTGAGCAATTGGCGCTGGATACAGCAGGCTATCTTAAAGAATTAACAAAAGCATTAAACATTCCGTTTATTTATAAATCATCGTTTGATAAAGCCAATCGCTCATCACATGAAAGTTTCAGAGGCTTGGGTGTTGATAAGGGACTGGAAATACTGGCCAAAGTTAAGCAACAAATTCAAGTGCCGGTTTTAACCGATGTGCACGAAGATACTCCGCTGGACGAGGTTGCTGCTGTTGTTGACGTAATGCAAACGCCCGCGTTTTTATGCCGGCAAACAAATTTTATTCAAGCGGTTGCCTCGCAAGGCATACCGGTTAATATCAAAAAAGGTCAGTTTCTTGCGCCTTGGGATATGGTGCATGTGGCCAATAAAGCCAAAGCTACCGGAAATCAGCAGATTATGGTCTGTGAGCGCGGCGTTTCTTTCGGATACAACAACCTGGTTTCCGATATGCGCTCGTTAGCCGTCATGAGAGACACCCATTGTCCTGTCGTATTTGATGCGACCCATTCGGTACAATTACCCGGTGGACAAGGCACCTGCTCAGGTGGACAGCGTGAATTTGTGCCCGTCCTGGCGCGAGCAGCAGTAGCCGTAGGTATTGCCGGATTGTTTATGGAAACTCATCCAAATCCTGCCGAAGCCAAAAGTGATGGCCCGAATGCCTGGCCTTTATACAGAATGCAAGAATTATTAGAAGTTTTATTAACTATCGATCAGGCGGTAAAAGCTAAAAGCCTGATAGAAACAACACTATAGGAAACATAATGGCTGCAATAGTAGATATTCGTGCAAGAGAAATTTTAGATTCACGCGGTAACCCAACCCTGGAAGCGGATGTAGTTTTGGCTTCCGGCGTAGTTGGCAGTGCCATGGTTCCTTCCGGCGCATCAACAGGTGAGCGCGAAGCCATCGAATTGCGTGATGGCGATAAAGCCCGTTACCTCGGTAAAGGCGTATTGAATGCAGTAAATAACGTAAAAACTGAAATTCGTTCTGCAATTGTCGGTATGGATGTCGCTGATCAGGCCGGTATTGATAACAAAATGATTGCCCTGGATGGCACGGACACTAAAGCCCGTCTTGGCGCTAATGCCATGCTGGCAGTTTCCATGGCAGCAGCACATGCAGCAGCAAAAGAAGCAGGCCAACCTTTATATCGCCATTGTAATACCTCAGGCGAATTTATCATGCCTGTGCCGATGATGAACATTATCAACGGCGGTTCACATGCCGATAACAGCGTGGATTTGCAAGAGTTTATGATATTGCCAGTCGGTGCACCGACTTTCCGTGAAGCTATTCGTTATGGGGCGGAAGTATTTCATAACCTGAGCAAAGTATTAAAGTCTAAAGGTCTAGCAACTACTGTGGGTGATGAAGGCGGCTTTGCACCGAATCTTTCTTCAAACGAAGAAGCCATCAGCGTTATTCTACAAGCGATAGAACAAGCGGGTTACAAACCGGGTGTAGATATTTACTTAGGATTGGATGCGGCAGCCTCTGAATACTATTCAGACGGTATTTATAATCTGGCCTCTGAGGGTAAAACCTACAGTTCAGCACAAATGGCTGATTTCTTCGTTGATTGGGTTGATCGTTATCCGATTATCAGCATTGAAGATGGTTTTGATGAAAATGACTGGGACGGCTGGCTGATTAAAGTGAATCAAATCGGTACACTGACAGAAACTTTTGCTGCGGTAGATATGGCCCATAAAGCCTCTTACACTGCGGTTATGTCTCATCGTTCCGGCGAAACTGAAGACGTTACAATTGCTGATTTAGCGGTAGCAACCGGCACCGGTCAAATTAAAACCGGTTCATTAAGTCGTTCTGACCGTGTTGCCAAATATAACCGCCTGATGAAAATTGAAGAAGAATTGGGCAGTTTGGCTAAATACGCAGGTCGTAGCGCGTTTAGAATGCTTTAAAAATTTTAAGGTAACAGAGGCACAAGACGAAAAATGCATCTTGTGCCTTTCCGTTAGCGTTATGACTTTCACTTTAAACTAATGAAAATTCTTCTTTCAATCATTATTCTGCTGATTGTTCTTCTTCAATACCGCTTATGGTATGGCGATGGTGGTATTGAAGAGATTAAAGCCTATCAACAGCGTCTCGATGACCTTATGGAACAAGTAGAAGAAAAAAGGGAACGTAATGAAGCGCTTTATGCTGAAGTAGAGGACTTGAGAAAAGGACAGGAAGCAGTGGA
>NQJG01000186.1 GCA_002256465.1 Methylococcaceae bacterium NSP1-1
ACACCAATTTGCACATGAGTTTCCGCCAAGATGGTGTTCATAATGCCATCGCAAATGTTGCCTGGCCCAAATCGGGTCTAGATGAGCCTTGCGATGCTTGTAGTAATAAAGTGCCAGAGTTGCGTAGACAGCACTGGTAAATGAAGGAAATATCAAGAGCATCGGCACATGTAGCAGCACAATACCACCTAACACCACCAATTCCTTACTTTGAGTATTCCAGGTCGTTAAGCTCAACTTTTGATAACCCGGATCTAACATTCTGCACCTGATGCAAACAGCATGATGTTCATGCAAATGATAAGCCCAAAAACTATGTTGTTTTTTCCCTAACGCGTGCAAAATATATTTGTGCACCAGCCATTCACCGGCATTGGCATAAAGCAAACCTAGAAAAAATTGAACGACTATGATAAGCATGGGAAATCGGAAAAGATGTTTTTAGGTATTGAATGATCATGGCAGTATCAAGAATTAATTGCAAGAAAGCCGTCTTTCTCTAGAGCAATTCTTGCGCCTGGTTTTCATCCCTTTAAGTCTGATTGAGAACGACCAATGTTTCAATATAGTTGACATGGTCACGAAAACCCTATTAGCTTTTATATAACCTGATATTACAATTATTAATACAAGGAGCATTTTATGCAAAAGACTATTGGCTATGCTGCTTATAATCACAACTCTCCCTTGCTTCCGTTCAGTTTTGAACGACGTGATCCTACACCGACCGACGTCCAGATTGAGATTCTCTTCTGCGGGGTTTGTCACTCCGATATTCATCAAGTGCGCGATGAGTGGGGTGGCTCGGTATTTCCGATGGTGCCCGGCCATGAAATTGTCGGCAAAGTGATCAAAATGGGTAGCGAGGTAAGCAAATTTAAACCCGGAGATCGCGTCGGTGTGGGTTGTCTGGTTGGCTCCTGCGGGGTCTGTCCGGATTGCCATGATAATCTGGAACAATTCTGTAATAATGCGGAATTTACTTATAACAGCCCCGACAAGCATTCCGGCGGCACCAACTACGGCGGCTATTCCAGACAAATCGTCGTTGATCAGGATTTTGTGCTGAATATTTCGGATAAACTTGATCTGGCAGCTGTTGCCCCGTTGTTATGCGCGGGAATTACTACTTATTCTCCATTGAGGCAATGGAAGGTAGGCAATGGTGACAAAGTCGGCATTGTTGGCTTGGGCGGGCTTGGTCACATGGGCATCAAATTTGCCCATGCATTTGGCGCTCACGTCGTGCTTTTTACCACGTCACCAGGCAAGGCAGAAGATGCCAAACGGCTCGGGGCTGATGAAGTGGTAATATCCAAAAATCCGGATGAGATGGAAAAGCATGTTGCCAGCTTTGACTTCATCCTGAACACCGTGGCCGCACCGCATAATCTGGATACTTACACGGCATTACTAAAGCGTGACGGCACTTTATGTCTGGTGGGCTTACCTGATCATCCGCATCCGTCCCCTTCTGTTGCGAATTTGATTTTCAAGCGTCGCCGTATTGTTGGTTCCTTGATTGGCGGCTTGAAGGAAACCCAGGAAATGCTCGATTTCTGCGCTGAAAACGCGATAACTTCAGACGTCGAAATCATCCCGATCCAGCAGATTAACGAAGCCTACGAGCGTGTTTTGAAAAGTGACGTGAAGTACCGCTTCGTTATTGATTTGGCAAGTCTAAAAGAGCCGGTAGATTAAGAAACTCAGTATATTGATAAACGATTTGGCCTGGACTCCTTCGTCATTCGATACCAGGCCAATCATTGCTTTCCGGCATCACAGCTTCATCATTGCTACCTATTCGCTCCAGCATTGCATTTTTAAACAGATTTATTGTTGTAGGGAAAAATTTACATGGTAAATTGGTAACTGAGCACAAGGAAAAGCTCAATCATAATAATAAAACCATAATAATGACACCGAGGAAAGCAACAATGATTAGATTGACTTACGCGAGTACCGCACTCAAGGAATGGAGCCCGGAGGAACTTTTAAAGCTGTTAAAAGAAAGCCGTACAAATAATGGCGCTAAAAATATAACGGGTATTCTTCTTTATGCGAACGGGACTTTTTTTCAAGTATTGGAGGGTGATGAAGCAACTGTTAGCAGCGTCTACGCGATGATAGAAAAAGATAAGCGCCACAAGGACGTTACCTTAATTCAAAAAGAAAACATAACCGAACGGGCATTTCCTTACTGGAGTATGGGGTTTGATAAAATAGATGCCAAGGAATTAAGTAAAATGGAGGGTCTTAATGACTTTTTTGAACACGATTTTACGCCTTCTGGTTTTGCCTCCCATAAGAATATAATTGGACCTTTATTGTCGCACCTGCGTGGAAAGCTCGTAAAACAGGTTGCAGCGGAGTGTCATGAAGAACTGCCGACGGAGCATGATGATCCATTTATAAGTTTTTTACACCGTACTCTGCGTGCGGGAGTAAAATTTTTGGCCTTATTAATGGTTGCGGTCATTATGCTGAGTATTTTGGATGTGCTTTTCACCATTTATGACAAAATCAGCCATCCTCCTTATTTAATGGTGACGTCTAATGATTTGCTGGAAACCTTCGGGGCATTTTTGATCGTGTTAATAGCCATTGAAATTTTCATAAACATTACTTTGTACATTCGAAGTGATGTGATTCCTGTCAAACTCGTAGTGGCCACTGCGCTAATGGCTATTTCTAGAAAAGTCATTGTTTTTGATTACAAACATTTGGATCCTCAATATGTCAGTGCTTCTGCATTGGTAGTAGTAGCTTTGGGAATTACCTATTGGCTGGTTCAGAAGCATGATTAGTCTGAGGTATATATTAATTTGCTATTTTTGGAATTCACCTTATATTCATTAAGCATTCAATTCTATTAGGTAGGTTGGTCATATGAAGTTAAGTTAAATCCCAGTTTTACCTCCATAGATAAATTATCTCATAACGCTTGGCGTGGCATTTATTAAGCCGTATCCATATTAAACGGATCGCCAAAAGCCTTAGATTTACTAAAATAGAGAATAAAAACACAAGTGAACCAACGGTTTTATAGCTCATCGATAGTAGAAATGTTCAAATCTAATATTTATGAAGTTCTGACCTGGATAGCCGAA
>NQJG01000187.1 GCA_002256465.1 Methylococcaceae bacterium NSP1-1
CATCAGACCTTTTATTTTTGCGTATTGGATGATCTGTGACACTGCGTTCACTTCGTTTTGAACGAGAAGATAGTCATTCGGCCCAAAATCTGCAAGGATGCGTTGCACATCTGCTTTGCTCATAAGTTGGTTTGCTCCCCCAACAATCAGGATCGAGTTTTCACCTGCTGTATTCACTTGAATTATGGCGTGTCCGCTTGGACCATTGATTGTTTCCACAAATCTCGTGTCCACTCCCTTGTCTTCCATTAGTGTTTTCAGCCACGCATCTTCCGCGCCAACCTTGCCGGCGTGATACACGCACGCGCCTGCCTGGGCGAGTGCGATGGACTGGTTTAGTCCCTTGCCCCCGGCAAATCGTCGATATTCCTCACAGCTAAGGGTTTCCCCGGGGCGCACGAAGTGCTTAACACTATATACATGGTCGACGTTGATCGATCCGAAGTTCAGCACTCTTTTCATCGCTATTTTTTGATAAAAATCAAATCCCAAACACCGTGGCCTAAACGTAAGCCGCGCTGCTCAAATTTTGTTAAGGGGCGATACTCTGGACATTGACAATAGTCATTGGTGGGGCTGGTATTTTTTAACCTGGAGCTTTCGGACAAAACTGCCAACATGGCTTCGGCGTAATTTTCCCAATCCGTTGCGGCATGAAAATAACCGCCTGGTTTTAATTTTCTGACCAACAAGTCGACAAAACCGGGGCGCACTATGCGCCGTTTATGATGTTTCTTTTTTGGCCAGGGATCGGGAAAGAACAGATGCACACCCGCCAAACTATGATCGGCAACTTTATGCTCCATAATTTCGATTGCATCGTGACAATAAATTCTGACGTTATTAAGACCTTGCTGATTCAGCAGCATCAGTAAATGTCCAACACCCGGCCTATGGACTTCAATGCCGATATAATCTTTATCAGGATTAGCGGCCGCCATTCTGGCCAGGCTTTCGCCATTGCCAAAACCTATCTCAACAAACAGGGGTGCGTCACGCCCGAAAACCTGTGCAAAATTATATTCAACTTTTGGGTCCAGGCAGTATCTATCCCAATGACTATCCAAAGCCAGTTTTTGACCGGGCGTAAGACGACCTTGTCGGCGAATAAAACTGCGAATCGAATAAAACTGCGAATTCTTTGAGGGACGGTTTGTTCAGAAGAGGTCATTATTAAAAAAACAAACCATTGATAGGCGATGACGCAGAAGCAAAACGTTTTCTGGGCATACGTCCTGCTAAAAACGCTTCCCTACCTGCTTCAATACCTTTGCGCATCGCCGAAGCCATTAATATCGGTTTTTTAGCTTCGGCAATCGCCGTATTCATCAATACGCCGTCACACCCTAACTCCATGGCAATGGCGGCATCTGATGCTGTGCCTACACCCGCATCCACCAAAATGGGTACGCTGGCATTTTCGACTATGGTCAAGATATTGTATGGATTACGGATACCCAAACCCGAACCGATAGGGGCAGCCAAAGGCATTACGGCTATACAACCAATATCCTCCAATCTTTTTGCCGCAATCGGGTCATCATTGGTATAAACCATGACGTCAAAGCCATCTTTAACTAATAATTCAGCAGCTATATAGGTTTCGGCCACATCAGGAAAAAGCGTTTTCTGGTCGGCTAACACTTCAAGTTTTACCAGATTGTGACCGCCAAGCAGTTCCCTGCCTAAACGGCAGGTTCTCACCGCATCTTCGGCAGTATAACAACCTGCAGTATTAGGCAGAATCGTGTATTTATCGGGTGAAATAACATCCAGCAAGTTGGGTTCGCCCGGATTTTGGCCAATATTGGTGCGGCGAATAGCTACAGTAACAATTTGGGCGCCACTGGCTTCAATGGCCAGGCGGGTTTCCTCCAGATCTTTATATTTACCTGTACCGACCAGTAAGCGTGAATGATAAGTGACTCCCGCTAGTACAAATGAATCCCCCTGACCGCCGCCAATGGCATGAACAATTTCCAGACGATCTTCAGCCTGTAACAGTTGGGTATTGTATTGCTGAAAAGGCAAAATTTCTTTATTCAATTCAATTGCGATTTTTTTACCGGTCAAGCCCATGTCCGCGATAACATCGGCAACACTGGTTTTTTCGGCATATTCACGCGTTTCACCATTAACATAAATAATCATGCGCTTACGCTCCGGTTAATGTCTACCTTTCTACGTTTTTGCACGGCTACAGCAAGATTTCGCAGCAGGGGTGCTGTATCATCCCAGGACAAACAGGCATCAGTAATACTTTGCCCATATGTCAATTCTTGCCCCTCAACAACTTTTTGACTGCCGCCTTTGAGATGACTTTCAATCATCACACCCATAATTCTGTGATCGCCGTTCGCTATTTGTCCGGCAACGTCTTCACCGACAAGCAGTTGACGTTGGCATTGTTTCAGGCTGTTGTCATGACTAAAATCAATCATAATATTGGGTCTTAGATGGGCATTTTTGAGACCTTCTGCAACTTCCTCGACACTGGCAGCATCATAGTTGGGACGGCCATTGCCACCTCTTAATATGATATGTACATCTTCGTTACCAGTGGTTGAGAATATCGCTGAATGTCCTGCTTTGGTCAGTGATAAAAAATGGTGTGGGCTCATGGCCGCTCTTATCGCATCAATGGCAATTTTTATCGTACCATCCGTTGAGTTTTTAAAACCAATGGGACACGAGACGCCCGAAGCCAGCTCACGGTGCCCCTGGCTTTCTGTTGTTCTTGCGCCAATCGCTCCCCATGATATCAAGTCTGAAACGTATTGCGGGGAAATTAAATCCAGATATTCAGTTGCTGCTGGCATACCGAGTGTAGTCACGTCCAGTAATACCCGTCTGGCAATGCGTAAACCTTTATTGATATTGAAACTGGAATCAAGGTCGGGATCATTAATCAAGCCTTTCCAGCCAACTGTCGTGCGAGGTTTCTCAAAATAAACACGCATAACAATCACCAGATTGTCTTGCAGTTCATCTTTGATTACTTTCAAACGTTGGGCATATTCTAAAGCGGCTATTGGGTCATGAATAGAGCAAGGACCCACTACAACCAGCATTCTGTCATCCTCGCCAGTTAATATTTTATGTATCTCTGCTCTTGCCTTAAGAGTCGTTTGTGCTGCCGTATCATTAATCGGCATTTCATCGTGAACCTGAGCAGGCGGTATGACTTCTTTTGTCGCACAAATTCTCAAGTCATCGGTGTTGTATTTAGTTTGCATGATAGCTACCAAGCTTTTGCTTTCACAGAATTATCGTTAAATACAACCATTTTAACTGTTTTCATCGTTTTTTTGTTAGTTTTTCCTAGTTGATGCTCTGGTTCGTCTTTTCAAATTTCAAAAAGCTGTAACTGAAGGCTGCATCGGGATCATCATTAATATCTTCGCGTTCTATTTCAGACCAAAAATTCAAATCAATGTCAGGAAAGAATGCATCGCCGTGAAACTCCCTGTTTATAACCGTGAGATAAATTGCATCCGCAATCGGCAACATCGTTTCATAAAGATCGGAACCGCCAATAACAAAAATCTCTTTAGCACGTTCACAAGCTTTTTTAATTGCCATGTTAAGATCATTAAAAACCAGACACCCTTCTTGTTGATAGTCCAGGTTTCTGCTGACAATAATATTAGTGCGGCCAGGTAAAGGTCTGCCTATGGACTCGTAAGTTTTCCTGCCCATTAAAATAGGCGACCCCATCGTGATTTTTTTAAACTTTTTAAGATCAGCCGATAAATGCCAGGGCATTTGATTATTCAGGCCAATAACCCGATTACTTGCCATCGCGACGATAAGTGATATTTTCATTTTCTTGAATGGAGCGCTTTGATATTCTTTAACGATTAATAAATCCAAACATCATACTATGAACCGGCCTGTTCTTGGCATATCGGTTTTTTGACAAGCGAGACACCACAGCGCCTGTGGGGTCTATTCCTGTACCTTCTATCAGTAATTTATTGGATACCGACATCCACAGAGACTGTGGGTCGGAGAGTCTTGCCCATCTCTATCCTAAATGGGCTGGAGAACGTATGATTGTGCTGTGCCGGTTTTCCCTCACTTATGGATATTATTCAGTATTTCCTTTTTAAACAGGCAATATTAAAAATTAGCGAAAATTAATTCTGACATTG
>NQJG01000188.1 GCA_002256465.1 Methylococcaceae bacterium NSP1-1
TTCTTTTTTTAAAAGTCCTAAATTTCAATTAGTTAGTTGCATTTATTGCTGCCTGTACAGGTAATGTAGGGGTTCATTTTGCCTCATGTAAAGTAACGTTGCATTACTAAATGCTCTACAATTCTTCTTTTACATTCTTTCCCGATTACACATCAAACGCACACCATAATGGGTATTATAAGAAAACTTGCCTCTCAAACTGCAATTTACGGTATTAGCAGTATTTTCGGTCGATTCCTCAATTACCTGTTGGTGCCGCTGTATACCTATTACTTCTCGGCGGCGGAATATGGAGTAGTTTCAGAGTTTTATGCTTATGCCGGATTTTTTTCTGTTTTGCTCTTGTTCGGGTTTGAAACCGGCTATTTTCGTTTTCGCGACAAGGAACATTCGGGCCGGGATGTAGCCTATTCAACGGCACTCATTTTCGTTGTACTGGTCAATCTGGGTTTTTTACTGACCATTCTGCTCATCAATACTAGGCTTTCGGCAGCGCTGAATTACGCGAATCACCCGGAGTATGTACTGTTCTTTACCCTTATATTGACTCTGGATGCGATTGCGTCGATTCCGTTTGCCCGGTTACGCGCGGAAGACAAGGCGTTCCGCTTTGCCGGAATTAAGGTGACAGAAATACTGATAACTGTGCTGCTCAGTCTGTTTTTCATTATTTATTGCCCCAAGGTTTACGCCGAAAATCCGCAGTCCTGGATAACCCGAATTTATAATCCAGCGATTGGCATAGGTTATATTTTTATTGCCAATCTGATTGCCAGCCTATTCAAGTTTATGTTGCTTGCTCCCCAGCTAAAAGGTTTGGCCTGGGGTTTTAACCGGCAATTGTTTGGCAGAATGATTCGCTACTCGCTACCGATGGTGGTGATTGGTTTTGCCGGAATTATTAATGAAATGCTTGATCGTGCCTTGCTTAAGTATTTGTTGCCTTACGATTGGCAAACCAACATGAAGATGTTGGGCATTTATAGCGCTTGTTACAAGTTGTCTATTTTGATGACGCTGTTCATTCAGGCATTCCGGTATGCCGCCGAGCCTTTTTTCTTTGCCTATTCAGATAAAAGCGATGCACGCCCCGTTTACGCTAAAGTGCTTAAATTTTTTGTGATTTTTTGCGTATTTATCTTTTTACTGGTGACGTTGTTTATCGATTTCTTTAAGTATTTTCTCGGCGATGAGTTTCGTGCGGGCCTTGAAGTCGTGCCGATTTTGTTACTGGCTAATTTATGTCTGGGTATCTATGTCAATTTGTCGATCTGGTACAAACTTACTGACCGTACCTTGATGGGCGCCTTCGTTTCTTTGGCCGGTGCAGGGCTGACGATTGTGCTTAATGTTTGGTGGATACCTGTATATGGTTATGTCGGTTCAGCGTGGGCGACGCTGGCTTGCTATGCAAGCATGGCAATTGTGTCGTATTTGCTGGGACGGCACTATTATCCGGTTGCTTACGATGTTAAACGTGTAATTGGTTATATAACTTTGGGCGTCGGCCTGTATATTGCGCGGGTACAGTTACCGGTAGGCACCGGATGGCAACATCCGTGGTTATTGTCCATTGAGTTGATGTCGATTTATATTCTGATGATAATTCTTTTTGAAAGACGGCAGATTGCGATAGCTGTTAAACGGTAAATGCTGTCACACTCTTGACTCTTTGCTTATTTATATTTCCGGAGATCTCGTTTCTGCGAGCAGTTATTCAGCATTTGTTAAGAATTTGGTGATACATTTTGATATGCAATATCCCAGTGACTTTTTTGCTAAACTTCTCAAACGTGTTTGTTAAAGTAAACGTTATTTTAAAACCTTTGTCGACTTCGTATGAAGTCTTGTAATAATTAACCATGTATTTTGCCATTATGAAAAAAAGAGTATTAATTCTAGGGATCAGTTCGGTGCTTTTGACGGCTTGTATTACCGATCCTTATACAGGACAATCCACAGTCAGTAATACTGCCAAAGGTGGCGGAATAGGTGCTGTGGTGGGTGCCGGAGCTGGAACACTGTTTGGTGGTAACGATCTCAAGAATGCCGGTTTTGGCGCTTTAGCAGGTGGCGCTGTTGGGGCGGCCGTGGGCGCTTATATGGATCACCAGCAACAAGAAATGCAGCAGTCATTACAGGGGACAGGTATTGAAGTTCAAAGAACAGCAGAAAATACGCTCAGTTTAAATATGCCCAGCAGCATTACTTTCGCCTATAATTCAGCAACGCTAACGCCTCAGGCTCAAACCGCTCTGGACTCTGTGGCGAAAGTATTAAATCAATACCCCGATTCGACAATCACTGTAACCGGGCATACGGATGATATAGGAAGTGATAGTTTTAATCTGAAGTTGTCTGAGCAACGGGCTGCCAGTGTCTCAAATTATTTATCTTCGCATAATGTAAATTATACTCGTCTTACACAGCGTGGAATGGGTGAGAGCATGCCGAAATTTCCTAATACCGACGAGGCAAGCCGGGCGCAAAATCGTCGTGTAGAGTTAGCCATTGTCGCGAATCAAAATGCCGGTGCCCAGCAAGGGACTAGACCACAACAACAGGGTTATCCGCAACAGCAAGGCTATCCACAACAGCAGGGTTACCCGCAACAACAAAGCTATCCACAGCAACAGGGTTACCCGCAACAGCAGAGCTATCCACAGCAACAAGGTTACCCGCAACAACAGAGTTATCCTCAACAACAAGGTTACCCGCAGCAACAGCAGGGCTATCCACAACAGCAAAACTACCCAACACAACAGGGTTATCCGCAACAACAAAACTACCCAACACAACAAGGTTATCCGCAACAACAATACTATCCTCAATAGAGCGTGGATGTAGTAGACGGTAACGCTGTTATTTCAATGGGCAGTTGCTGAAGTATTAAGTCAGACGACTTTCAATTTACTGTGAAAGTACATCTTTCATACAAAGAGATAAAAACCAGTTTTCATGATATTTAAAATAAAAACTTAAAGTCCCAGAAAGTTAAGTGCGTTGTATGAATCAGCGATAATAATATCAAGATTAAACTTATCAACGCACTTAACCCATTACAATTACATCAGGCGACCCAAGCCGAATATTAT
>NQJG01000026.1 GCA_002256465.1 Methylococcaceae bacterium NSP1-1
CATTGCAGGTAAAAATATCGCCAATCCTTACTCCATGATAGGCTCGGTTGCCATGATGCTGGAAAACAGTTTTGATATGGCCGAAGAGGCAAAGAATGTTTGGGCTGCAATGCAGGGAGTCTTTGGCGATGGTTACTCAACTGCCGATCTTTCAAAACCCGGCAGTGGTGTCGTAATGATTAACACTGTTGAATTTGGTGACAAGGTCGTTGAAAAACTAAGGCAAATGCCTAAAGTATAACCAGCTATCAAATTAAGACTAAATGCTTAAGGGCGAGGTGCAAACTTCGCCTTTTTTGTTTGTGATTCTCAATAACCCTCATTAAATCATATTATCCAGAAAAGCACTGATTTCCGGTATTCACAACCAATTTCAGATCCGGGTTATGATTATTTCGGCATAAATTGAGCAAGGTCAACGTAGCCGCTGCAAACTTAAGGTGTAAATCACTTTTAAGGCACGTCATGATCTGAAGCTCAATCCGGGCGACTCCATTTGGACCAACTTTAAATCAAATTCGGTCATGACTTTCTAAAACAGTGCCATTCGGATTATTATGTCATTCAATTTTGCCACACGGTGGCTAACAATGATTTATGATGATACCTTATGAAAACCAGTAAATTATTCCTTTTTTTAGCCGCGTGCTCAGCTTTAACAGGCTGCGGACAACCCGGCCCACTTTATCTACCGGGAACAACTCCACCTATTCATGTTGAGCCTGAACCTGCGCCTGAACCTCAACCAAAATCCGAATCCGGACCCGAAAAAAACAAATAACCATGGATTATTTTAATTACCGAAACAATGAGCTTTTCGCCGAAAATGTTGCTGTACAGGACATTATTTATAAATATGGCAGCCCTTGTTACATTTATTCCAGAGCTACACTGGAAAGACACTGGAAGGCTTTTGAGCTAGCGTTTGACAATCACCCTCATTTAATCTGCTATGCCGTAAAAGCCAATTCCAATATTGCCCTGCTTAATCTGTTTGCCCGTTTAGGTTCGGGTTTTGATATTGTCTCGCTCGGTGAACTGGAACGAGTCATTGCAGCAGGTGGCGATGCTGAAAAAATTGTTTTTTCAGGTGTTGGTAAACGTGAAGATGAAATTTTAGCGGCATTGAAAATCGGCATACGTTGCTTTAATATTGAAGTTAGTGGTGAACTGGATCGAATTAACCAGCTTGCAGAACACTTGGGCGTTATCGCGCCAGTATCTTTTCGGGTAAATCCTGATGTCGACGCCAAAACGCATCCTTATATTTCTACGGGTTTAAAAGAAAACAAATTTGGCATAGATATTGAGCAGGCATTAATTGAATATCGCCGTGCAGCAGCCATGCCACACATCAATGTTATCGGTATAGACTGCCACATTGGCTCACAACTGACTGAAACACGGCCTTTTTTGGATGCGCTGGATAAAATCCTTGATCTGGTTTCAGTCCTGGAAGCCGACGGTATTCATCTGTATCATCTGGATTTGGGCGGAGGACTCGGTATTCGTTATAACGATGAATTACCACCCGAACCATATGAATATATAAAAGCGGTTTTAGAACGACTCGGCAAAACCGATTTTGAAATTTTACTGGAACCGGGTCGCGCCATCGTTGGGAATGCAGGTATTCTGGTGACTCAGGTGGAATACCTTAAACCCACCGCTCATAAAAACTTTGCCATCGTTGATGCAGCCATGAATGATTTAGTGCGCCCATCGCTGTATAGCGCCTGGCAGGAAATTATTCCCGTCAACCTGCAAAGCAACGCACCTGAACAACTTTGGGATATAGTAGGACCAGTCTGTGAAACCGGTGATTTTTTGGGTAAAGACCGTGTGCTTAAGCTAATGCAAGGTGATTTATTAGCGATACGCTCATCGGGCGCTTATGGATTTTCCATGAGTTCCAATTACAACTCCAGACCCCGCGTCGCTGAGTTAATGGTTGATGGCAATCATGTACATTTAATCCGGGAAAGAGAGAGAATTGCACAGCTTTGGGAAGGTGAGCATTTGTTACCCTGATTACGCTCATCGGATTCCTCTACTATACTAAGATAATCCGACCGAAGAATTACGCAATATGAAAGACATACAATGATTAACTTCACTAAAATGCACGGCCTGGGCAATGATTTTGTGGTGATTAACGCTATCAATCAGCACATAGCTTTGACGCCTGAACAAATCCGGTTCATGTCTGATCGTCACTTCGGTATTGGTTTCGATCAGCTATTATTGGTCGAAAAACCGGTCAGTGACAATGCCGACTTTAAATACCGGATTTTTAATGCTGATGGCGGTGAAGTCGCGCAATGTGGTAATGGTGCGCGCTGCTTTGCCCGTTTTGTGCGTGATAAAAAACTATCTGACAAAGATGAAATACGCGTTGATACAGACTCAGGCCAATTACTGTTGCGTTTTAATGAAAATGGCCTGATAACTGTCAATATGGGCATCCCTAAGCACAAACCCGCGGATATTCCACTGCTAATCGAACAGGAATCCCCCATTTATACTATCTCTGTTAACAAAATGGTTAAAACCTTTGGCGCCGTTTCCATGGGTAATCCACATGCAGTTATCCAGGTCAATGATATTAAAACTGCGCCCGTAGCGGACCTGGGTCAGGCATTGGAAAGCCATGCTCTTTTTCCTGAGCGCGCTAATATCGGTTTTATGCAGGTGATAGATAGAAGCCATATCAAACTCCGCGTTTATGAACGCGGTGCAGCTGAAACCCTGGCATGCGGCAGTGGCGCTTGTGCCGCCGTCGTTATCGGCATCGAGCAAAACCTGCTGAATCATGAGGTCAATGTTGAACTACCTGGGGGAGAGTTAAAAATAAGCTGGTCAGGTCGCGGTGAGCCAGTGCTTATGACTGGGCCGGCCATTTCTGTTTTTGATGGATCAATCAATTTATGATTATGAATGAACAAAAATCAGATCTAAGCGCATCTCAAGTTGAAGACTATCTACAGCAACACCCGGATTTCTTCCATGAACATTTAAACTTGCTGGAACAAATGAGTATTCCCCATCCCAGCGGAACTGCCATCTCCCTGATTTCAAAACAGCTGGAGCTATTCAGAAGCAAACATCATGAAATGGAAAACCAGCTAAATGCACTGATTGAAATAGCCAGGAATAACGACGCCTCCTTGATTCGTATGCACAAACTCACACTGGCCTTGCTTGAAGCATCAACACTGGAACAAGCAATCGCCAATCTTGATGTAGTCCTGGCCGATTATTTTCTAACTGATTTTGTCGCTGTGCGTATCATTAAACAACGCCCCGAATCAGCAATTGCCAATTTGTTTATTGAACCCGGCAGCGAAAACCTGCAACCATTTCTTAAAGAACTTGCCGGTAATCAGCCCAAATGCGGCCGACCAACTTTAGCACAAGCGAAAGTATTATTCGGCGACTCGGCAGTAGAAGTGAATTCTTGCGCCATCATACCTATGAACTTCACCGAACTTGACGGCATTCTGGCTATAGGCAGCCGCGAAAAAGGCCGGTTTCATTACAGCATGGGCAATCTGTTTTTAACTCAAATGAGTGAAATCATCGGCACTCGATTGATTTCATTGTTGCGGCAAACACACAATGCATATTGACGCGGAGCAAATGCTGGCTGACTTTTTTGATCAACTGACTGTTGAGAAACGCGCCTCAGAACACACGGTTAAAAGCTACCAGCGGGATATTAAACACTTAACTAACTATTGCTCAGACAAATTCATACACTACTGGACTGGCTTAACGCAAAGCGATCTCCGAGCACATATAGCCAGTCGTCATCGACTAGGCATCAGCAGTACGAGCCTGCAACGAGAACTATCAGCAATTCGCAGTTTTTATAACTTTTTGCTAAAAAAACGCCTTGCTGACACCAATCCGGCACAGCATGTAAAAGCACCCAAGCAAGCCAGAAAACTACCCAAAACACTGGATGTAGACCAGATAAACGGCCTACTTGAGGCGGGTACAAATTCAGCTTTGGAAATCCGTGATCTGGCCATGTTTGAATTATTCTATTCTTCCGGTTTGCGCCTTAGCGAACTTGCAGCACTTAATCTAACTGATGTTGATCTACCTGATAACTCACTTATTGTCCGCACAGGTAAAGGCGGAAAATCAAGGCTACTACCTATAGGCAGTAAGGCCGCTACAGCGATTAACAACTGGCTGCAGCAGCGTTTGAAAAATGTCGCCGCCTCTGAATCTGCTTTATTTGTTTCCAATCGAGGTACACGACTCAGTCAACGCAGTATCGAGTTAAGACTGGAACAGTGGTGTAAAAAAAAAGGGATTGCAGAACATATCCACCCGCACATGCTGAGACATTCTTTTGCCAGCCATCTGCTCGAATCCAGTCAGGATTTGAGAGCCGTTCAGGAACTACTCGGACACAGTAATATCAGTACAACACAAATATATACCCATCTTGACTTTCAGCATCTGGCCGATGTTTATGATAAGGCACATCCAAGAGCCAAAAAAAAATCCGAATAGCCGGTTGCTTCCTAAGCAAAAAATTTAAAAACCTGCTAACATGAAACCTATTTTTCATACAAAAGCGATCTAAACACACCCTCTTTACAGGATACCGGAAATGGCAGCAAGTGAAACGCTGGACGATATAAAATCTAAAGGAATACTCTGGGGCTTTGGTGTTCTTGCCCTCGCAGTAGTTATCATTCTCATTATATTGGGCGCTTGGTGGGGAAGCGAACCGGGTCAGTTCAACATACAGGATGCAGCACTCGAGCGGGCAAAAGAAACCAATACGTCAGAAATACCCGTTGGCTATACCTATACCAACACATTGGCTCATATTGCTGAAGTCCTGTTACATAAAAGCGGTGGCTACATTACTAATGATGTCGCGCCTCCCGGAGTGTTCCTCGACAATATTTCCAACTGGGAATATGGTGCATTGGTTATGTTGCGAGATGCCACAACCGCATTAAGAAATCACTTTGCCAGAGATCAGTCACAATCAGCCGAAGATCCTGATTTGGCGATAGCGGAGCCCTACTTCTATTACGAGCACAATTCATGGGCATTGCCATCAACCGAAGCTGAATATCAAAAAGGTATTGACGCCCTGCATAAGTATATGTCGCGCCTACAAAAATACGGCGGCCCAGTAAAAAAGGCTCAATTTTATTCCAGAGCCGACAATCTTTGGCAGTACACTGAGGTTGTGATAAAACGTCTGGGCGGTTTGTCTACCCGTCTTAGTGCAAATACTGCCAGCGGCAACTACGGACCGGGGCTAACCGAGCTTGAGAAACAGGCAGCTGACGAAAAAGGAACCCCCGTAGTTAAAGTAACATGGCTGGAAATTGATGATGTTTTCTATGAAGCTCGCGGTGCAAGCTGGGCTTTATTACATATTCTAAGAGCCATAAAACATGACTTTGCTGACATTCTGCTGGATAAGCGGGCAATGCGTACTGTTGATATTATGATTAAAGCAATGGAAAACGCCTTGACACCTGTTTTAAGCCCAATGATTTTAAACGGTAGCGGCTACGGCCTGTTTGCCAACTATTCTCTGTCAATGGCAAATTACATTGCTCGCGCTAATGCAGCAGCTCTTGATTTGCGTGATATTATGAACCGAGGTTAATTAATTCTATGGACGAACAAATCAACTATAACCTGAAACAACTCAGCACCTGGAAAAGGATTTTCTTCATGCTTGTTTTTGCCGCAATCGGCGCACTGGTCAGAATGATACTTTGGGCAGTTATTATATTGCAGGTCGCGTCTACCCTATTGACCGGAAAAGCTAACCAAAATGTGCTAAGTTTCGGACGCAGCCTATCGGTCTACATTTACCACATAATGCTGTTCCTGACTTTCAACACTGAAACATTGCCTTTCCCTTTCTCTGCATGGAACTTGACTGCGGACTTACAACTACCAGAAAATAAGGATTAAGATAAAAGGTTCAAGGTGAAAGGCACAAGACAAATGTTTTGCTATTTTCACCTTTAGTCTTGCACCGTTAATCTTTCTCCAGATCATCTTCATCTTTAAACTCAGCATCATCCATAAATTCTTGCTCATCATCAAACTCAGCTTCGTCCTCAACCTTAAATAAATCTTTCAGATAACGATACAACAATCTGGAAGATTTGGGCGGCTTGGCAGCTTCAGCTTCTTTTTGAGCATTACGTAATAATTGCCTTAGTTGCTGCCGATCCGCCTGGGGGTGCTCGTTGAGCAATTCTGTCAAGGTCTCATTACCTCCGGCAATTAGCAGGTCTCGCCAGCGTTCAACAATATGATGCTCTCTTACCGCATGAGCACTTTTGTTTTTCATGCGGGCCAATTTTTCTAAAATAGGCTCTACATCTATTTTATGCAGCTGCCCGGTAATAAATTTCAAGAGCCGTTTTCTTGCGCCTTTATGTGGCATTCCTGAGACTTCCACAACCGCTTTATGTATATTTTCAGGAAGCTCAAGGTATTTTAATTGACTCGCAGATAATTCAGACATTTCTTCACTTAATGCAAAAAGAGCGGCCATATCCTTTTTTATTTGAGTTTTATTGGGTCGAACAGCGTAATAGACTATTTCGCCTTTATCATCATATTCGTATTCGTAATCGTGCTCTTCACTCATCTTATATCAAACCATAACACACATAAAATAACACCTACTTTACCACATGCTGTTTAATCACTTTCCATGCTTCTATTTTTTGCTCAAATTTTAATGAGGCATAGGCTGGACTTGTTGACGGCAGGCAATGATATTCAAGGTAAGAAAAACGATAATTTAAAGTCGGCAGAATCCGTTTTTGATATAACTTTTCAGCCATTCTGCCATTAAAGAATACTCGTTTGATACATTTATAATCGGTAAAAAAAGCCGCAAAGTCATTTGTTCTAATCGTTGCCAATTTTATATTAGAATCTGAACTCCCCATTCGATTACAGCTTTGCAACACATCCCAGACAGCTATCCCGTTTTCCATGAGCATCTCTTTACGCCGCTGATAACAAAGCTCTGGATCCGAACCAAATAAGGCGCTCATGATTGGCCAAAAAACATTTCTGGGATGTCCATAATACTGCTGCCTGAGTAATGAAGCCTCACTGGGCATAGATCCCAATATCAAAACACTCGCATTATTTGAAGCAATGGGGGCAAACCCATTTATAGCTGACATAGTACACTCACCATAAATTTTACTTGCCATTAAATTGTAACTACTTATTTTTATTGCTGAGTAGTTACGTTAAATTTGCGATAATGCTCAGTCATTATTTTTACAGGATATCAGTTACCCATGTGGTTTAAAAATCTTAGCGTTTTTCGCCTTACCGAAGCTTTCACCCTAGCACCAGAAGAATTGGAGCAAAAACTTGAACCACTATCTTTTCGTCCTTGCGGCCCTCATGAGGAATCTACCTTTGGTTGGACTTCACCATTAGGAAAAACAGCACTACAACTAACACATAGCACTAACGGCTTTATTATGCTTTGTGGAAAAAAAGAAGAAAGAGTTCTGCCAACTGCAGTGGTTAATGAAATGGTTCAGGAAAAAATTCTTGAAAAAGAAGAGCAACAGGCGCGTAAATTGTCTAAAAAAGAGCGCACTGAAATCAAAGATGAGCTTATCTTTGATTTATTACCTAAAGCCTTTACCTTTTCACGCAAAATATACGCTTATATCGATCCTAAAGGCGGCTGGTTAATTGTCGATGCTGCTTCGGCAAAAAGTGCAGAGGATTTGCTCAGTTTGTTACGTAAATCCTTAAGTTCCTTACCTGCCGTGCCCCTTAACACGCTCGAAAAGCCCACCACAACCATGACCCAATGGCTACTTAATAATAAAGCTCCTGACGACATTATAATTGAAGACGAATGTGAATTGCGCTCGCCCGAAGAAGCTGGTGGTATTGTTCGCTGTAAACGCCATGATTTAGCCCTTCCTGAAATTAAAAACCATCTGGATACCGGTAAAGAGGTTATTAAACTGGCCATCAGTTGGGCAGACCGTATTTCATTCATTATTGATGAAAATCTATCCATTAAGCGTCTGCGCTTTCTTGATTTAATTCAGGATCAAGTCGCTGATATTGAAACGAACG
>NQJG01000189.1 GCA_002256465.1 Methylococcaceae bacterium NSP1-1
TGTGACTCGTATAACTTTGGCATTAACGTTATTGCTGGGAAGTTCAACTTTGTTTTCTAATAAAAGAGTTCGGTTTAAAGTTGGTTTTTCCTGAGCCGAAACAGTTGTAATATTAATCAAAAGCACCGCGGTGAGTGTTACCAGAATTAATCTTGCTGATTTGATAGTTTTTATTTTTAACATCTGCTGGCCTCTCGTTTTATTGTTGAAAAGAATAAATGATTCATGGCTAGAACCTGATAAAGTGTTCCCGGTAATAGCGTAGCTCTTCGATAGATTCAATAATATCATCCAGGGCCTGATGCGTGGATTCTTTATTAAAACCATTTTTGACTTCAGGCGCCCATCTTGCCGCCAATTCTTTAAGCGTTGAAACATCGATATTCCGGTAATGAAAATAAGCTTCCAGCTTGGGCATATAACGATATAAAAAACGCCTGTCCTGACCAATACTGTTACCACAAATAGGCGAAGTATTTTCGGGCACCCATTGCTTGAGAAACTCAATTGTTAGCCGCTCTGCTTCAGCTTCCTTGATGGTAGAAGCCTTAACGCGATCGATCAAACCGGATTGACCATGGTGTTTCTGATTCCAGTCATCCATTGCAGCCAGTGCCTCATCAGACTGATGCACTGCCAGCACAGGTCCTTGTGCAAGAATATTTAAATCTTTATCGGTAACAACCGTAGCAATTTCAATAATTAAATCACTGTCCGGATTTAATCCCGTCATTTCAAGGTCTATCCAGATAAGCTGTTGTGAATCCTGCGCCATTTATTGATTCCATTGTGTTGAAGGTGGCGGTTAGTGTAGCATTGGCTAATCTGTTCGTCTAACCCTTAAACTTAATGCGCCTAACCTATGAATACCTTTACATTTGTCTTCTTAATCGCACTTTTTATTTCTTCTTCAATACAATTTTGGCTGGCTAAACGCCAGGCTGATTATGTCGCAGCTCATCGTTCTGCCGTGCCCGATGCGTTTAAAAGCAAGGTTCCGTTGGAAGCGCACCAAAAAGCTGCTGATTACACCCTTGCAAAAATCAAATTGGGGAATATAGACGGCGCACTCGGAATTATAGTGTTGCTGTTACTGACCCTGGGCGGTGGCATCAATACGGCCTTTGAATATTGGAGCACCATTGTCTCATCACCCTTAATAGCTGGCGTAGCAGCAACAGCCACTATTTTTCTGTTAATGACACTGGTAGAAATACCGACAAGCGTTTACCAGACCTTTGTGATCGAAGAAAAATTTGGCTTTAATAAAAGTTCGGTTAATCAGTTCATCAAAGACCAGTTGCTACACCTGGCTTTGGGTGCGGCAATCGGCCTGCCTTTATTGGCCTTGATCCTGTGGGTTATGGACAACGTTGGCCCACAATGGTGGTTATGGGCCTGGGGCATAATCATGGGCTTCTCGTTGCTGATGAGCTGGCTATATCCTACCGTTATTGCGCCCTTATTCAATAAATTCACACCTATGGAAGAAGGTTCGTTAAAGGACCGTATTCAAGGACTACTTGCTCGTTGCGGCTTTAACAGTCAAGGCATATTCATTATGGATGGTTCCAAGCGTTCCGGTCATGGTAATGCCTACTTTACCGGCCTGGGCAATAATAAACGCATCGTATTTTTCGACAATCTGGTTAACTCGCTCGAGGAAGAAGAGCTGGAAGCCGTACTGGCGCATGAGCTGGGGCATTTTAAATGCAAACACGTCATCAAAATGCTGATTGCCACCTCTATTATGAGCTTGATCAGCCTTGCGATTTTAGGCTGGCTGATTAATGAGCCATGGTTTTATACCGGCTTAGGCGTAGAACAGCCTTCAAATGCGGCAGCGTTATTATTATTCATCCTGGTTTCATCATCCTTTACTTTTTTCATGCAGCCTATCAGTGCTTATTTTCAACGTAAATTTGAGTTTGAAGCCGATGACTTTGCCGCGAACAATGCCAAAGCCAGCAAAATGATTAGCGGACTGGTCAAGCTATATGAAGAAAATGCCAACACATTAACCCCTGATCCGCTGTATTCCGCCTTTCATTACAGTCACCCGCCTGCGGCTATTCGTATTGCGCATTTAGAATCCAAAGCATAATGGCCGAGCTACTGGAAGGACTGGTCATTGCCCATTTGGGTCAGGGCATTGCTGTTGAGCATGACCATAAAATCATTCTGTGCCAGACATTGCGGCGACTGGAAACCGTCGCCGTTGGCGATAAGGTTTTATGGTCACAATCAGCGCCCGACCAGGGCCGCATTGAAGAAATACTACCCAGGCGTTCAGTATTGACGCGTCCTTCCAGAAACGGCAAAACCCGTCCGGTTGCCGCCAATATTGACACCGTTTTTGTCGTTTTTGCCGTTGAACCTTATTGCGATTTCTTATTGATTGACCAATACCTGGCCGTCTGTGAAAGCCATACTATAAACGCCGCGTTAGTCCTTAATAAAACCGATCTGCCTCAATCGGACAGCATAGAAAAAGAACTGCTGGATTATCAGAACCTGGATTACCCGCTTTACCGGGTCAGTGCCAGGGCAACATCGGGACTGGATGAATTGAAACGCGCATTAAAAGATCAGGTCAGTATGCTGGCGGGACAATCGGGGGTCGGCAAGTCATCGCTAACCAATGCCATCATTCCTGATAAGGATCTAAAAACCAATACCATCTCGGCAACCACCAAACACGGGCGACATACCACGACAGCGGCGACATTGTATCATTTGAATGGCGGCGGGGATTTAATCGATAGCCCCGGCGTCGCCATTTTCGGACTGGCAGGCCTTTCCGAACAACAACTGGCTTACGGTTATAGGGAGTTTCAACCACTACTTGATAACTGCCAGTTTAATAACTGCCGACATTTACATGACAAAGGTTGCGCCGTCCGTGTAGCTGTCGAAAATGGCGAAATTTCAATGACGCGCTATCAGCGGTTTTTGAAACTTAGAGAGAAAATGCCAGTAGCTAATGTCTAAAATTTCGAAATTTAAAGCAGCCATTCAGCAACCGCCATTGATTGACAGCCAGCGGCCATTATGTAGATTGCCCAGTTATGAATAGTGGTAT
>NQJG01000190.1:0-3082 GCA_002256465.1 Methylococcaceae bacterium NSP1-1
TCATCGAGCTCGGAGCGGGATTCCATCCAGAAATCTCCGTGTCGGTGTATCATTCGCTGTTCGTCAATCACTCCCGGATGCATAAGCAGCGCTTTGCGCTGGCAGGGTTGGATGTAAACTTTGCTGGGAGGAAGCGTATAGCGGTCGGTATCGTTGTTCATATCCGCACTGGCGACCGGAATGGCGGCCAACGCCAGATTTAATGTCAAGACGTTGACCCGCGGCTCTCCCAGAAAGCCCCACTGACGGGATTCAGTGTTCGCATCAACCAAGGCGCGGAGTTTTTCCGGTTTTATATGGCGGGCCTTGGCCACACGATTAATTTGATAATCCGCCGCTGCCGGACTGATATGCGGATCCAATCCGCTACCCGATGCCGTAATCAGATCAACCGGAATCGGAGTCTTATTGTCTGGATCGGCTGCTTTTAACGCCTGAATACGGGCTTTAACGGCATCTACCAGAGCCGGGTTAGTTGGCCCCAGGTTTGAGCCACTGGAGGCGCCTGCATTATACGGGAAGGGTCCAGTCGCGGAAGGTCGTCCCCAAAAATGACCGGGACTGCTGAAAGGCTGTCCGATCAGACGGGAGCCAGTCGACTTGCCACCGTTGTCTGTCAACTGGCTACCGTTAGCCTGAGAGGGAAACAGCAGCTGTGCCAGACCCGTCACTACAGCCGGATAAATCACGCCCGTTAATACACTTAATAGAACAAACAAAATAACCGCAGGTTTCAAATGCTTAATCATTGCCAACTCCTTTAAACCAGACCCAGCGTGACCAGAAACAGGTCAATCGCCTTGATGCCGATAAATGGAACAATCAACCCGCCTACGCCGTAAATCAGCAAATTATTTTGCAGCAGTTTAGCAGCACCGACCGGCTTGTACTTGATACCTTTTAATGCCAGCGGAATCAGCGCAACAATGATCAGCGCATTGAAAATCACTGCCGACAGAATTGCGCTCGCCGGGGTTGCCAGCTTCATCACATTCAAGACGTCAAGCACCGGATAAGTGGTTGCGAACGCGGCTGGAATAATCGCGAAATATTTCGCGACGTCATTGGCGATACTGAACGTCGTCAAGGCGCCGCGCGTCATCAACATCTGTTTACCGGTCTCGACGATCTCGATTAACTTGGTAGGATTAGAGTCAAGATCAACCATATTCCCCGCTTCCTTGGCCGCCTGGGTGCCGCTGTTCATGGCTACCGCAACATCGGCCTGGGCCAGTGCCGGCGCATCGTTAGTGCCGTCGCCGGTCATCGCGACCAGACGCCCCTCAGACTGATATTGCCTGATTAATTTCAGCTTCATCTCCGGTGTGGCTTCGGCCAGAAAATCATCGACACCGGCCTCGGCAGCAATTGCGGCGGCAGTCAAACGATTATCGCCGGTAATCATAATAGTCTTGATGCCCATTTGGCGTAATTCGGCAAAACGTTCCTTGATACCGCCTTTGACAATGTCCTTGAGTTCGATAACACCGAGCACGCGAGAGCCTTCAGCAACCACCAGCGGGGTACTGCCGCGACGCGCCACGTCATCGACCAATTTCCGGAACTCCGGCGGGAATTGACCGCCCAACTCTTCAACATAAGCCCGAATGGCGTCAGCTGCACCCTTGCGAATCTGCCGTCCTTCTATGTTAACGCCGCTCATCCGGGTTTGGGCGCTGAAATGCACGAAAGTAGCTCCCAGAGCATGCACATCCCGTTCCCTGAAGCCGTATTTCTGCTTAGCCAAAATCACAACACTGCGTCCTTCCGGTGTTTCGTCAGTAAGTGAAGCCAATTGCGCAGCATCGGCAAATTCTTTATCAGATATGCCTTTAACGGCTATAAAAGCGGATGCCTGCCGGTTACCCAAGGTAATCGTGCCGGTCTTGTCAAGCAGCAATACGTCGATGTCGCCGGCCGCTTCCACTGCCCTGCCAGACGTAGCGATCACATTTTTCTGCATCATCCGGCCAATACCCGCTACGCCGATGGCAGACAATAAGCCGCCGATAGTCGTCGGGATCAGGCAGACCAGCAACGCCACCAGCACGGTAATCGTGATCGGTTGTCCTGCGCCTGAGGTTTCCACTGCGTATAAGGAAAACGGCAGCAAGGTAACGGTAGCCATCAAAAAAACCAGTGTCAATGCGACGAGTAGAATGGTCAAGGCAATTTCATTGGGCGTTTTTTGCCGTTTGGCGCTTTCCACCATGGAAATCATACGATCCAGAAAAGCTTCGCCCGGATTGGCGGTTATGCGCACGACCAGCCAGTCCGATAACACGCGGGTACCACCGGTCACCGAACTGAAATCACCGCCCGATTCGCGGATCACCGGTGCACTTTCGCCGGTGATCGCACTTTCGTCCACTGAGGCAACGCCTTCAATAACTTCGCCATCACCGGGAACAAAATCACCAGCTTCTATCAAAACCACATCACCGCGCCGTAAACTGGATCCGGCCACTTTGGAATAATTTGAACCATAACGCGGCTCATCCAGTTTTTTCGCCGCAATATCACGCTTGGCACTGCGCAGAAAAGCGGCTTGCGCCTTGCTGCGCCCTTCGGCGACCGCCTCAGCAAAGTTGGCAAACAAGACCGTACCCCATAACCATAAAGTGATTTCCAAAATGAAATTGGCCGGATCTTTGCCTTCTCCGTTTAGGGCCAATACCCAAAGCAGCGTTGTCAGCATACTGCCTAGATAAACAACAAACATCACCGGATTTTTCCATTGCTGCTGCGGAGTAAGCTTCCGGAATGAATCCACCAAGGCTACACCCAGGATTTCCCGATCGAACAAAGACGTTGAAACAGATTTTTGACTCATGAAATTCTCCAATTAACTGATTATTTAGCCCCGATCATTTGAAGATGCTCGACCACAGGCCCCAGGGCCAGGGCAGGAACAAACGTCAGAGCACCGACCATGAGTACGACACCGATCAACAACACAACAAATAATGGGGTATGCGTCGGTAAAGTACCGGGACCGACCGGCACGGTCTTCTTTGCCGCCAGGGAACCGGCGATAGCGAGTACCGGTACGATCAGCCAGAAACGTGAAAACAGCATAGCC
>NQJG01000190.1:3131-3883 GCA_002256465.1 Methylococcaceae bacterium NSP1-1
GCCGAGAGCCCGCCAAAAGCGCTGCCGTTGTTGTTACCTGCCGACGAGAACGCATATAACACTTCACTGAATCCATGAGCGTCCGGATTGAAGACGGATGCCTTGCCTGCATCAATCATGACTGCGAGTGCTGTACCGCCCAATACAAGCAGCGGCGGAATCAGAATAACGATCGCGGCCATTTTCATCTCATAGGCTTCGATTTTTTTACCCAGGTATTCGGGCGTGCGGCCTATCATTAAACCGGACACAAATACGGCGACAATCGCAAACATGATCATGCCGTAAAGTCCTGAACCTACACCGCCGAAGATCACTTCACCCAGTTGCATCAGCCACATCGGCACCATGCCGCCGATAGGTGTGAATGAATCGTGCATGGAATTAACCGAACCGTTTGAGGCGGCCGTAGTGGCGACCGCCCACAGAGCGGAGTTGGTAATACCGAAACGGGTTTCTTTGCCCTCCATATTACCGCCGGACTGGTTAACGTTCGCTAATTGATCGACACCCAATGCAGACAAAGCAGGATTACCTGTTTGTTCCGCCGGAACAGTAACAAAAATCAGCGCGACCAAAACCAGTGTCATCGCTGCCAGAATGGTCCAGCCTTGCCGGGTGTCGCCCACCATCATGCCGAAGGTATAGCACAGCGCGCCAGGGATAAGCAGTATCGACAGCATTTCCAGGAAGTTGCTTAACGGCGTCGGATTTTCCAACGGATGTGCCGAGTTGACATTGAAAAAGCCGCC
>NQJG01000325.1 GCA_002256465.1 Methylococcaceae bacterium NSP1-1
CGGAGAAAAATTATCGCAATCTTTTGATTGCTCAACTTTAGCGCCATTCGGGGTAAGATGAATTTTCAACTCGCAAACAGCCGCTTCGGTTTCGGAACGCTCTTTCATAACCAATTCATTTGCTGCCACGCTCTTGGCTTCGCCTGAAACTTCACCAGTACAGGGTAATTTTCCGGCTTCATTGGCATTCGGCTCAAAGTCGACGTCTGCGCTTACCGTTATGTCATCATTAATTTTGGTAATTTTTAAGTGCTGGACATGGTTACCATCGCGCAGCACATAATGATCAGCGGCCGCGAAGGCACCACCGGAAACCAGCATCGCGACAGCCAGAAACAAACTTTTTTTCATGATATTACTCCTGTGTTTATTATGTTTTGTTGATCAACTTGATTCCAGATCATTTTACCTTACTGCAAGCTTTAACGAAAAGACTATAAAAACATCAAAGTCCGTGACACCTGTAAATTGCTCATCCTGGAAGCAAGTGAACCGCAAAACCCGGACCAAAAAAATAGGTATAATGGCGTGTGTCTGAAACAAGTTATAGCTATCCAGATAAGTTTTGTCTCGCACCCGTAGGGCGTGCCGCGCGCGCGCCTTGGGAGCTAAGGCGCGCGGCACGCCCTACGGGGGATACTCTAATGTCGGAAATAGTAACCCTATAATCTTCCTACCCTGTTTTTTGTCGGCTTAGGCTACGCTTACTCAACCCATATAATTTAATGGCCAAACTAAACCCTCAACAACAAGCCGCTGTTAAAGCAATAGACCATCCCTTATTAGTACTTGCCGGAGCGGGCAGCGGCAAGACGCGGGTGATTACCGAAAAAATTGCTTATCTGGTCAAGCAAGGTTTACCGGCGCGGCACATTGCGGCAGTGACTTTTACCAACAAAGCCGCCCGGGAAATGAAAAGCCGGGTTTCCAGACTGCTCGATGATACGCAGATTCGCGGTTTACGGGTTTCTACCTTTCATTCATTGGGGCTGGATATATTGCGTAAGGAACATAAGGTATTGGCTTATAAAGCCGCGATTACGCTTTTTGATGAACAGGATAAACAAGCACTGTTGAAAAACCTGATCAGTCATGGCGCAAAAGACTGTGACATCGATAATGTTGATCGTTATGCCCATCAAATCGGCCAGTGGAAAAATGCCTTTGTAACCCCGGAACAAGCGCTTGCTTCAGCGACTCCGGAACAGCATCCGGCGGCCGGGCTTTACAATGAATATACCCGCAGTTTAAAAGCCTATAATGCCGTCGATTTTGATGACCTGATTTTGCTGCCGGTGTTGCTGTTTCAGCAAAATCCAGCCGTTTTGGAAAAATGGCAAAATAAAATCCGTTATTTGCTGGTCGATGAATACCAGGATACCAATGTTACTCAATACCAGTTGGTCAGATTGATTGCGGGGGCGCTGGGGCGATTTACGGTCGTGGGAGATGATGACCAGTCCATTTATGCATGGCGCGGGGCGCAACCAGAAAATCTGGCGCAATTGCAAAA
This sequence comes from Methylococcaceae bacterium NSP1-1, assembly GCA_002256465.1. GTDB lineage: Bacteria > Pseudomonadota > Gammaproteobacteria > Methylococcales > Methylomonadaceae > Methylobacter_C. The sequence goes on from NQJG01000325.1 coordinate 1,514, forward strand.
GGATTATGCCCGCCTGCAGGTTATCAAACTGGAGCAGAATTACCGCTCTACCGGACGCATACTCAAGGTGGCCAATCATCTTATCGCCAATAATCCCCATGCCTTTGAAAAACGGCTCTGGAGTGAACTGGGTTACGGCGATCATAAAAACGACCAGGTTGAAGCCCAGCAGGTCGTCTCGGAAATCGTTCATCATAAATTCAAAACCGGCAGCCGTTATCAGGATTATGCGATTTTATACCGCGGCAATCATCAGTCCAGATTGTTTGAGCAAAGTCTCAGGGAAAATAACATCCCTTATTTCATCAGCGGCAGCACGTCGTTTTTTGCCTATTCGGAAATCAAGGATATCCTCGGCTATCTGCGTTTATTCGTTAATCAGGATGATGATGCGGCCTATTTACGCATCATCAATACTCCCAGGCGTGAAATAGGCCCGACTACATTGGAAAAGCTGGGCACTTATGCGAATGACCGGCATATCAGTTTATTTGCAGCCAGTACCGAACTGGGCTTAACCCAAAAACTATCCGAGAAATCCATCCATCGACTCCGGAAATTTCACGATTGGGTTATCGATACTGCAGACCGTATTGAGCGCGGCGATACCTTTGCCGTCATCGAGCAGGTTATCAATCAGATCGGTTATGAACAGTTTTTAAAAGAAGACAGCAAAACCAAAGAGTCCGCCGACCGGAAAATAAAGAATGTCTATGAGCTGATTGAATGGCTTAAACGCATAGCCGACAAGCATTCCCACGTAGAGCATGGGAACGAGGGTCAGAAACCACTAGCTGAAATCGTCGCCAAAATCATGCTGATGGATATTATGGAACGAAGCCAGGAAGCAGAAGCCAGCGACCAAGTCAGTTTAATGACCCTGCACGCCGCAAAGGGACTGGAATTTCCCCATGTTTTCCTGATCGGCATAGAAGAGAACATTCTGCCCCATCAAAGCAGTATTGACAGCGATAACATAGAAGAAGAGCGCCGCCTGGCCTATGTGGGCATCACCCGCGCCCAGCGCACCTGTACCTTTAGTTACTGCACGCATCGTAAACGTTATGGTGAAATCAGTGAATGCGAACCGAGCCGGTTTTTAAATGAATTACCGGCCGATGATCTGGAATGGATCAACAAAA
>NQJG01000027.1 GCA_002256465.1 Methylococcaceae bacterium NSP1-1
GTCGCACCCGGATTACCGGAGCCCTGTTCGCGGGGATCCGGTAACCCCATCAAACGGCAAATAATAATTGCACTGGAAATCGAACCTATAAAATAGGCCGCAGGAACAAACATCCACTCAATCATGTGTACCTTTCCTCATTTAAGAACTTGTAAGCCGGGCACATTTCCCTGATACTTAGCGCTTTTTAAAAACTGTACATCATAACCGGAAATAACTATGGACATCATTTTTTTAGGCGGACTTGAGATTAACACAATCATCGGCATTTATGATTGGGAAAGGGAAACCAAGCAAACTGTTGTGCTTGATATTGAGATGGCTTTTGACATACAGAAAGCCGCTGAGACCGATGACATTCAGCACACCCTTGATTATAAAACAGTTTCCAAACGCATTATCTCTTTTGTCGAAGCCAGCCAGTTCTTACTCGTTGAAAAATTGATATCTGAAATAGCGGCTATTATCCGTAATGAATTTAATGTACCCTGGGTAAAAATAACCCTGAATAAAAAAGGCGCTATTCGTGGCGCCAGTGATGTCGGCATTATTATTGAACGAGGCGAGAGATAACCCATGCCAAAGAGTTACATCAGCATAGGCAGCAACATCGACAGGAATAAAAATATACTTGCCAGCCTCCACGCGCTTGAACACCACTTTGGCAAGCTGACTATCTCAAGTATTTATGAATCAGAGCCCGTCGGTTTTACAGGCGATACTTTTTACAATCTTGTAGTTGGTTTTAACTCTGACTTGGGCGTGAAGGAAGTCGCCAAACTGCTTCGACAAATCGAATTGGATAACGGCCGCACTCTGCCCGCACCCTCGATCTGGATCTTATTTTATATGATGACCTGATCCTCAATGAAGGACGGCTACAGATTCCACGCGATGATATTGAACGCTATGCCTTCGTGCTTGAACCTTTAGCAGAAATTGCCTCGACTTTAAAACATCCTGTTAGCCATCTGAGTTATGCTGAGCTCTGGGAAAAATTCGACAAAACTAATCTCAAACAAAAGCGTGTTACTCCTGCCTGGACTCGCTAACTAACAAAAAGATGCGCTGCGTCCCTACCTCAACAAAATAAGGTGCGCCCGCCATCAACTGTCAATATTTGCCCAGTCATATACTCGGCATCATTGATCAAAAACCATACCGCCTTGGCAATATCAGCAGGTTCACCACTCCGCTTCAAAGCCACCCGTTGCAAAATTTCATGCCTTTCCTGTTCAGACAAATTATTATCCGGCCAGAGTATAGCCCCCGGCGCAACTCCATTCACGCGGACAACCGGCCCAAATTCCTTAGCCAGAATTTTGGTCATGGCAACTAATCCGGCTTTAGCAATACAATATACGGGATAACCCATCAGACCACGTTCGGCATGAATATCGACGATATTAATAATACAGCCTCTATTATTGACTAAAGTTTCTGATAATAATTTTGTCAAAAAAAAAGGCGCTTTTAAATTACTGCCCATTAACTCATTCCACTGCTGCTCAGTTACATCAGCTACTGCCGTCGGATAAAAGGATGAAGCGTTATTTACCAATACATCAATTTTACCCCACGCCATGCAGGCTTCACTTACGAGCGCTTCCAACTCCTCCATATGGAGTAAATCGGCCTGCATCATGTATGCGGAATCAGGGCGTATTTGATTTAATTCATTACAAAGCTCCAAAGCAGCTTGTTTTGACGATCTATAATGCAAAAACACATTACAGCCTTCGTCATGTAGCAATCGGGCACAAGCTGCGCCTATACGTTTAGCTGCCCCGGTAATCAACACATTTTTTTGCATGGTATTCCATCCTGATTTTAAAACCTAAATTCGCTTATAATGACAGTCACAGTTTCTTCTAGTCTATATGGCGATGCGTTATCGATTAAAGAAATGTTAAATACACATCAAATATCCTGCTACTAATTTAAGTCGGCATAAATAAAGGAAAAAAAATGAACGAGTACACAAAAAAGCTAATGAATCATTTTCTGATCGGCGTCTTTGCGGTTATTCCTATTGTTGTTGTATTGCAAATTATTATTTTTGTTAAAGAGCTGGTTTCCGAGTTATTTCAAGTCGTTTACGGGTTTTCCGATAACTATCTTTATACCGCTATGGTTTTCGCAGTCAGTTTTATTATTTTGGTATCGATAGGCAACACCATCGTCAAAAAAGGTCGCTCATGGGTTATTGGTGCCTTTGACTTTGTTATTGATAGAATTCCATTTCTGAACACTATTTACCGTGTGCTTAAAAAAGTTATCAACATGTTTTCATCACATGAACAAAAAATGGCCAAGGAAGTGGTTTATGTTGAATACCCAAAAGAGGGTGTTTGGGTGCCTGCTTATGTGACTAACAAGCACGATAATAAATATGTGTTGTTTATACCCACATCACCCAACCCGACCTCCGGCTTTACTGTAATTGTCGATAAATCAAAATTAGTAAAATCAGATATGAATATTGAAGAAGCCACCAGCTTTATTGTCAGTGTTGGCGTTGATTACAACAAAGCATCAGAAGCGAAACAATTACCCTGACAGACATCCTGCAAGCAGGATGAGACAATCATTATTATTGAAGACCAAATACACGAAGTTTTATTTTTGCGTGGTGCCATTGCCGTTGATGACTATTATCCTCGGCAATCACCCTAGCTGGTGATAAGCCACAATTCGCTCAACTTCGTTTTTTGATCCCAAAACCAGGGGCACGCGTTGATGTATGCCTGTTGGTTTAATATCAAGAATACGCTCACGTCCTGAAGAACAAGCCCCACCCGCCTGCTCAATAATAAAAGCCATCGGGTTTGCTTCATACAAAATACGCAATTTACCGGGTTTGGATGGTTCACGTAAATCAAACGGATATAAAAATACGCCGCCACGCGTAAGAATTCGATAAACCTCGGCAACCAACGAAGCGATCCAGCGCATATTAAAGTTTTTTCTGCGTGGACCTTCTTCCCCTTGCAAACATTCATCAATATAACGCTGCACAGGCGGTTCCCAAAAACGCTGGTTCGACATGTTAATGGCAAATTCGCTCGACTCTTCCGGAATTCTCATGTTGGGGTGAGTCAGAATAAATTCACCTATATCCTGATCGAGTGTAAAACCATTGACACCATGCCCAGTTGTCAAGACCATCATGGTTGACGGGCCATAAAGCACAAAACCAGCGCAAACCTGCTCAGCCCCCTTACGCAAAAAATCTTCAGCTGCTGGATCGACACCTTCACGACAACGTAGAACAGAAAAAATAGTACCCACAGCCAGATTAAGATCAATGTTTGAAGAACCGTCCAATGGATCAAATAACGCCAGGTATTTGCCCTTGGGATACTGCGCTGGAATAGTAATAATATCGTCTACTTCTTCCGACGCCATGCCCGCGAGATGACCGGTCCAGTTCAGTGCATTGACCATTATGTCATTGGTAATGATGTCCAGTTTTTTTTGTACTTCACCTTGCACATTCTCGGACCCGGCACTACCCAATACACCCACGAGATTACCACGATTAACAAGGTGCGATATTTCTTTACATGCGGTCACAATATTGTTCAGTAACATACTGAACGTTCCCGACGCATCGGGCAAACCACGCTGCTGCTCAATAATAAACTGGGTTAAGGTAACTTTGTTTACCATCCTTCATATCTCCGTTTATGTTTTTATTCCAAAAAATTCTTTTCAAGCACTGTAAAATGTTGTGTGCTATTCGCCATATAATAATACGGCCGGGCTAATGTAATTAGGTCTAACTAACCATTGGCTATCCATTAACCTTTCTTGAACAGCACATTATAAATCTTAAAAGAAAGTATCGATGCGGCTAGTACCAGGGTGATTGCGTTGGCAAAAATGAGAGCTTTATCCGAGATATAAAAGCCATAGATAAGCCATAAAAACACACCCAATGTAAATAGGCTATACATGCTCAACGAAAGAGATTCGGTGTCTTTGGTTCTTATCGTTAGGATGGCTTGAGGTAAAAAAGAGGCTGTTGTTAATGTAGCGGCTAGATAGCCAATCATTTCCGGCATGATTATCATAGGTCTTGTTTTGTTTTTTTGGGATAACCTGAACTTCTGTCACAAGTGCAGCGGTGGAAATTTTTAAGGGATCAGTCTAGTGACTCATTATAAACCTGTCAACACGAATGAATCCGCAGTAACCAAAAGCATTTAAGTCTACCTGAAAAGCAGCAAACCCCAAGCATTGCTATAAAAACGCCCATTGATCAAACCAGGCCGCCTGCCCTTTAATGCCCTGATTTTTATCGATGAGGTTCCAGACTACTGCATTTTTAATCAGAAATCTTTTGCCGGTACTTGATATTCGAACGCCCTCATAATGATCGATATAGCCTTTTTCCGTAACTTCAGCCAATAATCGCTCACGTTCAGCCTGATTAACTGACTCTGCTGACAATCTGGAAGGCAGGCAAGTAAAATCTTCCCAACTTAATTCAAACAACTCCAGCGCTTTCAGGTTTGCGTAATTAAAAACCGGATCACTTGCCGTATCATGAGAAACAAGCGCAAAAGGAGCATAGAACAATTGTCTGGCAAACTCTTCATCTGACTGAATGTCTGGAATTAATTCTTTTAAAAGCAATTGGCGATAGCTATTCCTAATGTCAAGAACATGCTCAACAAGAAAATTATTTTTTTCACTAGGAAAATCCATAGATACAAATGAAGTACGAAATAGAGGGAATAGTTTTTTGCCCATCAGGCGGAAGGAGGCATGGTGGGTACAACAACATCAGTTCAGAAGCAAAAGCGGTTGAAATGAACCGGTAGAAATGGTTTATTTCAACCGCTATCATATTTTTGTTTCATCCTAAATCATACTGGCTCTGTTAACAGGCTTGATTATACTCATGTTATTTAATTGAATAACTTTGGCATGGAAATAGCTAGCTAATTTGTAAGTCCTATCTAAGGACTATCTATATTCATTATTGAGCATTCTTGATGAATCAATGGAAAAATATTAAATTAAATTTATGGAAGGGTCGTTATTATGATATTAGATATTCTTCTTACTGGTGTTTTTGGTATAGCAGTTGCCTACGCTTATGTATTCATCAAAAATATAACATCACGACTTTAGTCTGATAAATAATATTCCACAGTGGATACAACTCGGATCTTTTTTATATGTGGATTGTTCTTATCTCTTGGGTTAATTTCAAATTGTCCTTGTGACGCTTTTTTGATTTTACCCAATTTGCTATTTGAATCCTGAGCAAATTTTAAAGCCACCTCTCGTGCCATAGTGGTGGCCTCTTGAATCATTTCTGGTTTTATTTTATTTAAACCAGTAAAAATGTACTCGGTCTGATTTTGGTAATCCCCGCCAGTAAAGGCAATTCCCTGCTTGCCTAATTCTGCTAGCTCTGTCATTACTTTGCGAACCAGGTCTACTTTGGAAGAGTATACCGTGACCGTTTGAATGGCCGTATACCTAAATTCGGTCTTAGTGGTATCGTTATACTGCTGAGCGAATTTGTCGGTAATGGACGGCGTTGAGGCTGTAATTTCAGTGATATCTATCCCTTTTGCAACAAGAAAATCCTTAATTTTTTTAGTGCTGACCTCAATCGACGCGTAAAGCCCTCCCAGTTCATTGCTCGCCTCTGTGAAAACTATGGGCCATATTATTATATCGGCTGGCAGTTCCCGTTCAGATAATCCTTTGACTGTAACGCTACGCTCATACTCCTTGAAATGGATAGCTGCACCTGCAAGTAGATATCCAAGTACACTTAGCCCCAGAAAGATGGATGCACCCAATAATAATGCACTTACTGTATTTTCTTGTCTCATGCTTTTCTCCACTGAAGCCAAAATATAATATACATCCTGATTAGAGTTAACAAATTAACGCTCCCGAAAATAGCTTGTTACCACACGAGTTTCTTAACCGCTCACGCTTTGACAAGGACTGTAGACCGAGCGCAGTCCAAGGCGAACGACTAAGCATTATTGCTTGTCTCAATTTAAGTTTATAGCCCTAATTAGCAAGTATCCAAGCTTAATATTGGGAATCCATAAATAAAAAAGCCCGTCAGAAAGGCGGGCTTTTTTAAATGTAATAGCAAACTTTAATTTTTAGATTTATCAACAATCTGATTCGCTTTAATCCAGGGCATCATGCTACGCAATTTTTCACCAACAACTTCAATAGGATGTTCTGCATTCAAACGTCGTCTAGCCGTCATTTCAGGATAATTGGTCATACCTTCCAGGATAAATTTTTTCGCGTATTCACCGTTTTGAATGTTTTTCAACGCTTGACGCATTGCCCAGCGGCTTTCTTCGTTGATTATTTTAGGGCCGGTTACATATTCACCATACTCGGCATTGTTGGAGATAGAGTAGTTCATGTTGGCAATGCCGCCTTCGTACATCAGGTCAACAATCAACTTGAGCTCGTGTAAGCATTCAAAGTAAGCCATTTCAGGTTCATAACCGGCTTCAACCAATGTTTCAAAACCTGCTTTAACTAATTCAACCGCGCCACCGCACAATACCGCTTGTTCACCGAACAAATCTGTTTCTGCTTCATCACGGAAGGTGGTTTCGATGATGCCTGAACGGCCGCCACCAATGGCAGATGCGTATGATAAGCAAATAGCCTTAGCCGTACCTGAAGAATCCTGATGAACTGCGATTAAATCAGGAATTCCGCCGCCGCGAACAAATTCAGACCGCACGGTATGGCCAGGCGCCTTAGGTGCAATCATGATCACGTCTAAATCAGCTCTGGGTACAACCTGGTTGTACAAAATAGAAAAGCCATGAGCAAAAGCCAAAGCAGCACCTTGTTTAATGTTCGGTTCAATCTCGGCTTTGTACAATTGCGATTGAAACTCGTCAGGTGTAAGGATCATGACTATATCGGCACCTGCAACGGCTTCAGGTACGTCTTTAACGGTTAAACCCGATGCTTGCGCTTTGGCGACCGAAGCCGAGCCTGCACGCAAACCAACCACAACGTCAACGCCGGAATCTTTTAAGTTGTTAGCATGGGCATGACCTTGTGAACCGTAACCAATGATAGCTACTTTTTTTGCTTTTATGATAGATAAATCGGCATCTTTGTCGTAATAAACTTGCATGAGTTTTCCTGTTTTTTTGAGTTTAAAATTAGTAAATCAAGGTACAAGGTACGACTTTTTCGACCTTGCATCCAGAGAAGTTATAAATGCAATCCTTTCTCGCCTCTGGAAATGCCCGTCGGCCCTGAACGAACCACTTCGATAATGCTATCCGGCTCTATAGCGGCGATAAAGGCATCGAGTTTTTCTGAGGGGCCGGTCATTTCAACAATGTAGGTGGTCGGTGTAACATCAATAATATTGCCGCGAAATATATCCGCCATGCTTCTGATTTCATCACGCATTTCCCCTGTGGTTCTGATTTTAATCATCATCAGTTCACGTTCAATATGAAAGGATTCTGCTAAATCGATCAGTTTAACCACATCAATCAACTTATTCAGTTGCTTGGTAATTTGCTCAATGATCTCTTCATTGCCACGGGTAACCAATGTCATTCTTGACAAGCTGGGGTCTTCGGTTGGGGCTACGGTTAGTGACTCAATATTGTAGCCTCGCGCGGAAAACAAACCTGCTACACGGGATAATGCACCGGATTCATTTTCCATAAGAATAGAAATAATGTGTCTCATTATGCCAATTCCCTGTCTGTCGATGTGCCGAGGGCGACTCTTAATTTCATATCATGATGGCCTTTGCCGGCTTCAATCATCGGGTAAACATTTTCAGTTCTATCGGTCATGATGTCCAAAAATACCGTACGATCTTTCATGGCAAAGGCGGCTTCCAGAGCCGGTCTGACTTCTTCGGGCTTATCTATACGCATACCGACATGGCCATAAGCTTCTGCCAATTTGACAAATTCCGGAATAGTATCCATATACGAATGCGAATAACGGCTTTCGTAAGAAAATTCCTGCCATTGCCGAACCATGCCCATATAACGATTGTTCAGATTAATGATTTTAACCGGTGTTTTATATTGCAAAGCAGTCGACAATTCCTGAATGCACATCTGGATGCTGGCTTCACCTGTAACACAAGCAACATCCGCGTCAGGAAATGCCAATTTAACCCCGATGGCGGCAGGTAAACCAAAGCCCATCGTACCGAGGCCACCTGAATTTATCCAGCGACGCGGCTTGTCGAAAGGGTAGTATTGTGCAGCCCACATCTGATGTTGGCCAACATCTGAAGTCACATAGGCATTGCCTTTGGTTACTTCATATAATTGCTCAATGACATATTGCGGTTTAATCAAAGGACTTTCACGGTCGAATTCCAGGCAGTTAACTGCTTGCCATTGCCCAATTTGATGCCACCAAAGTTCCAATGATTTTTTGTTGGGCTTTTTAGGGCTTTCTTTAATCAACTCAAGCATTTGTTCCAATACCGGTTTAATGTCGCCGACAATAGGAATATCAACTCTAACAGTTTTGGATATAGATGCAGGATCAATATCAATATGAATGATCTTGGCATAAGGACAAAATAAATCCAGCTTCCCCGTGACACGATCATCAAAACGAGCTCCGATAGCAATAATCACATCGCTTTCGTGCATTGCCATGTTGGCCTCATAAGTGCCGTGCATGCCCAGCATACCAATAAATTGCTTATCTGTTGCCGGATATGCACCAAGCCCCATCAAGGTATTAGTAATCGGATAACCTAATGTACGAGTAAACTCGGTT
>NQJG01000191.1 GCA_002256465.1 Methylococcaceae bacterium NSP1-1
ATTTTGGCGTATTAGAACAAATTCTCTATCCGGCAGTAGAGAATAATGAACCACAAATTCAATCAGCAAAATGTCTGATCCTTTGTTTACTATTGCAGCTATCGCTGTAGACTTTTCATCAAGTCCATATTTTTCAATAACATCATGACTTAACTCGAATTTTTCATACATGATTTTTCATTGGCACAGAATAAGCCATCATATTGTTTTTGTTTATCGCCTTTGGCTATCAAAGTAACTCTAGGTAAAATCTTGAACTTTACCACAAACAGTAACAGTTTAACTTCCCTTATCAGGGCTGAATGTTTGCTATCCCTCGAGAGACAGCTCATTCTGCCCATCCAGACATTTTTTCAAAGAGATAAAATAAGGCTAACCGGGCGCAGCCCACAAAAGCTCAGATTGGTTAAGGTCATTTATAATGACTTCTTCAGTTATACAGTGATTCCATTCAATGTGATCCAATAGAGGCAAGTCATCCAAGTTTTCATAATCGATATCTTCTTCATTCATAATTTTTCTCTCTTTACGGCTAATGATAGCTATTCAAAATGACCGAATACAATTTGTCCTCGTTAATCAAAATAATATTAAGTTTTATGCCAATAAATGCGGGCTTAATTCAATCACTATTGGTTTGAAATATTCAGTGATAATTGACCGATTTTGTCAGTACAAGCGACCATTTTGTTTCCCAATTACCTTTTTATTGCTGTTATGATCTAGAGAAGATCACTATTAACTCTTGTTTGTTAGAACCAGTTACACTTATTCCGATAACTTCCATATAAGTGCCTAATTGATCGTACAATAATTGCCTGACCTGTCCTAGGGCCTCATAAATGCGAGCATACACACCAAATGCAATAGGCTCTTCTCCATTGATCATTAACTTGTCAGGCTTAAAAGAATCACGAGCACAAACTTGAAAATCATCTTCACTAACAGCCGCAAGTGCGACCAGTTCATATCCATATTCACTTACCTTTTTCCAGTTGAACTTTAGTTGTTTTAAGGTTATCGTAAAATTTTCGTATCCTTTGTTTGGGTCAGTGAGGTTGATGAAATTGGATGAAGTATTGATTGTAAACATTAGGGTTACTCCGTATCTTTGAAATAAATCTGTACAAGTTATTTCCTAAGTATAGAGATCATCATCTTTCTCCAGTTGCCAGTCGTATAGCTTCTATTTGCGCATCGTAACGACGTAGGTAGCGCTTATACGCACGACTAATGAGCCTATCTAGCCTTATTCTTAAATCATTCCTGTACCATAAAGCTTCACCCAAATTGAAGTAAAGCAAATAAGCTTGCTTGGTTAATTGTTCGTTTGCCATTTTGTTTCCTAGTTTGTTTTCAGTGAAAAAATACTCTACTTTGTTTTATTCCAGCCTAAGCCAAGTACAACAAGTATAGTTTCTTTTTTTCGTGCCGCTAGGAGGCTTGCATTAGCGATTCATTCGTCGATTTTCTGCATAACCGACATCCCTGGTTTAGAAAATGCTAACCAATTTTGAGAAAAAGGGTCGAAAAAGGGGGCTGACCTTGGGGTATCTGTCCGGTGGAGGAGGAAAAAGGCAGCGGCCAGTTCGAGAAGGGCAAGCTCCGAGGCCTACGGCCAAGCCACCGAAAAAGGAGAGTATGCAAAACCGGAGGAGACACTCAGAACCGGTGGCTCGGCGGCAACGGCAAGCGGCATTGATACGCAACTGGCGGCCGAGGAAGAAGCCCACCGGACCGAAGACGGTAAACGTGCGTCGGTCATGCACCATGTAATCATAAAAGTTCTACTTCATTGGGCCGTATCAATAAGTTCATGAGGGCTATTCCAAGTTGGCGTGTCTTTCTCTCATTTTCTCCTCTGGAATAGCTTTCTCCCAAACGATATGAGAAATCAGTGCCTCAAGAAAACATAGCGTTGAGAGTTCAAACACAGTTCCCATCGGCATACCTTTTACCTTCTGGTACAGTTCCTGTTTTCCAATTTGGAACACGGCTTCGGCCAGATCACCAATGGTTGAATTGGCTCTCGAAGAGATGAGCACAACCTTAGCACCAATTTCTTTTGCCTTTTTGGTAAACGCAATCAGCTGTTCTGTTTCACCTGAGCCGGAGATCACGACCAATAGATCGCCACTTTTAATGCTGGGCGTGACGATTTCTCCAACCATGGCGACATCGTAACCACAGTGCATTAAACGCATACCGAGAAAATTACCAACTAGCTTTGAACGACCCGCTCCCGATATAAAGATACGTCTTGCTTGATCAAACATAGCTGTCAATTTTTCAGCATATGTAGTATCGGTTACACTGAGCATTTCGGAAAGTTTATCGATGATCAGACTTTGATTTTCTTCTTGCCACATACGGAATACTCCTAACTGTATTTTTTAATAATGAACTTAGTAAGAGATTTTAAAATTTAAATATTTTCAAGACCAGTGATTTATTTTTTCAACGACTTGTTGGTCAAGATTGTCACTAATTTTAAGAAATATTATATCCTTTACAGAACTCGAGTTGTAGTTGTCGGTCGGCAGCACAGCGCAGCGGTGATAAGTTGATTTATTTGGGGATCAGTAAGCGTGGTAATCGATTTCTGCGCACTTTATTGATTCATGGTGCGCGTGGCCGATTTCAGATGGAGAACATGCAACATTACAGATGGAGCTAGGCGGATATCTTGAAAAGAAAATTGTTCCCTTTTCGACTTGTCCGGTGTACAAACGAAAATACATTGATGAAGAATCGATGTCTAATCCGGTAAGGTGAATCTTCAAACGGGACGGAGTATGCACCCCGTCCCGAACGCTTGGAGTGTGGCAGCAGTCTTGTAGTCTGCACAATAACTGACTACATCAGGCGATTTTGGAATAATTCGGGACAACGTATCAACCCTCAAGTTGATATTTTTTGATATATTGGATTACTTGAGACCACCTTGACTACCGGCTTCTACAGGCTGGAGTAAGGATTTAAAAACATCAAGAGCTTCTTTTAAAGAATCAGCGACACCGTCTGCATTACCTTCCTTTGTTTGACGGCGGGCATTTGTGATGGCTCTGGTAC
>NQJG01000192.1 GCA_002256465.1 Methylococcaceae bacterium NSP1-1
TTGCAGAATTCACCCGGAGGCAGACTAATGCAGTGAATCACCAGCAATGAAATATCTGTCGGATCAGGACGTTCATCGCAGTTGGGTGAAGGGATTCGTGTAATATCTGTCAGCCAGTCCTGGTCTATTTTCATATAGTTAAAAAAATCGTGAAAAACACAAACAAATCGACGTGTCCGCGGTAAAATGCCTATTATTTATCGGAATGATTCGCGAGGCATAGTTATTTAATTTATTAAAGAGTATTTATTTATTGAATAACACAGAATGCATGGTCTATAAATGTTCCATAGCAATAAATATGCCTGACTAAAGTAAATAATTTCACAATCTGATCAAAAGAGAGCGTGAACGGTTAATTAACAATTAAAACAAGAGAGGATTTTTATGGCAAACTTAGTTTATAAACGCTTATTCAAGTTAGCTTTGGCCGCGTTGCTTGCCGGCTGCGCCAGTGAGCCAGTGCCTCATCACGTTGAATATCCAAAAAATACCCGGCAACAAAGTAAAATTCCGCCAACCCGCTACCCATCAAATCAGCACATCCAGAAATATCCAAATAGTTATGGGAGATCTCCCTATTCTAGCAGCTATGGGTCGTCCGGATTAACCGGAACATATGCCAATTCATTTGCGGTAAAGAGCTTTATCCAGCACATGGTAAATAAGCATGGCTTTTCGGAAGCATATTTGAACCGCTTGTTTTCTCAAGCTAATCGCCTGGATTCGGTTATTCGCCTGGAAAGCCCCGCGCCATCTACCGGGCCATCAAAGCCGCGATTGGGCAGCTGGACGCGCTATCGCAATAAATTTCTTACCGATGCGCATATCAGTAATGGCGTGGAATTTTGGCGCAATAATGCAGATGCTATTAAACAAGCCAGTGTCACTTATGGCGTTGATCCCGAATATATTGTCGGCATTATTGGCGTAGAGACTTATTTTGGCAAAAATTTTGGCAAAACCTGCATCTTTGATGCCTTAACTACCTTATCATTCGACACTTACAGACGCTCCGACTATTTTAAGTCAGAACTGGAGAATTTTTTGCTAATGACCCGTGATGAAGGCTTTGATCCGCGTCAACCTCAAGGTTCCTGGGCTGGCGCTATGGGTTATGGGCAATTTATGCCGAGTAGTTTTCGCAAATTAGCGGTGGACTTCAATCACGATGGACGTCGTGACTTGTGGCATCCAAAAGATGCTGTCGGTAGTGTAGCGCATTATTTTTCGCGTAGCGGCTGGCAGCTTCGTAATCCGGTAGCAATACCTTCCAGTCCCGCTAACGATTCCACTGTTATTGAGCTAAGCACTTATGAGGGCAATGAGTTTTGGCGTATTTACCCGAATTTTAAAGTGATCAAGAAATACAATAACAGCAATAAATATGCGATGGCGGTGCATCAGTTGGCGCAGGCAATCAAGCAGCGTTATAAGCAAGAATATGCGGGTAATGTCGGCTATCTGACAAATTAAATTGATCGCATTTGGCTTATAAGACTATATGGTTTTGGAATATGACTTTCTGATCAGGAGAGAATTGTTCGATCAAATGAATAACTCGCCATCGAAAGGCCGAAGAGGTTTTTAAAACCTCTTAGGTCTTTTTCAACTAATGGAAGACTGATGTACACAGCTTACCAAACCGGTTACTTTGCTCATTGGCTGTCATTGGAGGGTAAGGCTGAGAAATCCCTGACTCAAGTCATCGCGAGCGCCAAGGTTGACATGAACCCCCATCAAGTTGAGGCGGCGCTGTTCGCATTAGCTTCCCCGCTTTCCAATGGTGTCATCCTCGCCGATGAGGTCGGTCTTGGTAAAACGATTGAAGCCAGTCTGGTACTAGCCCAAAAATGGGCGGAACGTAAGCGTAAGCTCCTGTTGATTGTGCCCGCCACTTTACGCAAGCAGTGGAGTCAGGAGTTAGAAGAAAAATTTTCCCTGCCCTCCAGAATTCTCGAAGCTAAAAACTTTAACGTGCTACTCAAATCAGGCGTGAATAATCCATTTGTTAGTGAGGATGACTGCGTGGTGATCTGTTCCTACGAATTTGCTGCTCGCAAAGAACTTGAATTAGGAAGGGTTCCCTGGGATATGGTGGTGCTGGATGAAGCACACAAACTGCGCAATATCTACAAGACCGACGGAGCAAAGACAGCTAAAAAGCTGGAGAGCGCATTAAAAGGTCGCCCTAAAGTCATGTTATCCGCCACACCTTTACAGAATAACTTACAGGAACTTTACGGACTGACATCCATTATCGACCCGCATTTCTTTGGTGATCTTGATTCATTTAAAGCACGCTACTGCCGGCCAAAACTGGATGAGGCCGAGTTTGCTTTATTACGCTCACGGTTAATGAAAATATGTAGGCGCACCTTACGCAGACAAGTTCAAGAAGAAGGCGGGATTATGTTTACCCGTCGTTACTCAATGACTGAGGATTTCCGGCCAGGGCCAGAAGAAGAAAAACTGTACAAGGAAGTATCGAGCT
The DNA here is from genome assembly GCA_002256465.1 of Methylococcaceae bacterium NSP1-1. Classification (GTDB taxonomy): domain Bacteria; phylum Pseudomonadota; class Gammaproteobacteria; order Methylococcales; family Methylomonadaceae; genus Methylobacter_C. Next base: position 2,495 of record NQJG01000192.1, read on the forward strand.
ATCTACAGCAAGATGATTTGCTCGCCATCAAGCCTGGCGCTCGCCATTTGGTAACTTTAGTTATCCGTAAAATCCTGGCTTCTTCTGCCTATGCGATTCAAGGTACGCTTACAACCATGATTGATCGGTTGCAGAAGAAATTGCCTTTGACTGATGCGTTGCAAGATTACGATGCAATAGATGATCTGGTCGATGAAAATGATGTTGAAGAAGATGATTTAATAGATCAGAAGGCACTGCAAGCGGAAATCGATAAACTTAAGAATTACAAACAACTTGCGACCAATATTACCCGGAATGCCAAAGCTGATGCGTTATTGAGAGTATTGGACAAAGCGTTCGAGACTACAGTGCGATTGGGCGGAGCGCGTAAAGCAGTTATTTTTACCGAGTCTGTGCGTACCCAAACGTGGCTCTGTGATTTTTTAGGGCAGCGCGGCTATGGTGGTCAACTGGTACTGCTCAACGGCAGTAACAACGATCCCAATTCAAAACAAACTTATAAAAATTGGCAGCAAAAACATCAGGGATCATCACGTTTATCCGGTTCCAGGAGTGCTGATAT
>NQJG01000028.1 GCA_002256465.1 Methylococcaceae bacterium NSP1-1
CGTAATATTGATTTTTTTGCATGGGAACAGGTTTAGGCGTATGCCAATAAACATACATTGACGCAATGTTCAACTTTTATGTCAGCCTTGAAAAAAATCCATACGCCCCCACATAGTCGATATTCACATTAACAATTTTAGGAATAGTATCGTGACTGTTGAAGCAAAAAAAGAAACCCTGGGCTTTGAAACCGAAGTAAAACACCTCCTGCATTTGATGATTCACTCCTTGTACAGTAACAAGGAAATTTTCTTGCGTGAGTTGATTTCCAATGCCTCGGATGCGGCGGATAAATTGCGTTTTGAAGCCCTGTCGAATGACGGCTTGTATGAAGGCGATAGCGAGCTGAAAATCCGTCTGGAATTCGATAAAGAAAAACGTACGATTACCATTATAGATAACGGTATTGGTATGAGCCGTGCTGAAGTTCAGGAGCACATCGGTACGATTGCCAAATCGGGTACCAAACAGTTTTTTGAAGCCTTGACCGGCGAACAAGCCAAAGATAGTGAATTAATCGGTCAATTTGGCGTAGGTTTTTACTCGGCCTTTATTGTGGCTGATAAAGTCACTTTAACCACGCGCAAAGCAGGCGCTGATAAAAGTGAAGGTACACGCTGGGAATCAGCGGGTGAGGGCGATTACACAATAGAAACAGTAGAAAAAGCAAAACGGGGAACAGAAATTGTCTTGCACCTGAAGGAAGCTGAAAGCGAATTCCTGGACGGTTATCGTATCCGTTCTATTGTCAGAAAATTCTCTGATCATATTTCTTTGCCTATCGTTATGGATAAGGAAGTCATGCCGGCAATGGAGGAGAATGAAGGCGAGGAAGCCAAACCCGTTGCGCAAATCGAAGAGGAAACCATTAACAGCGCATCGGCATTATGGACTAAAGCCCGTCAAGAAATTTCAGATGAAGATTACAATCAATTCTACAAGCATGTAGGCCATGATTTTCAAGACCCGCTGACTTATGTACACAGTAAAGTAGAAGGAACTAACGAATATACTATGTTGCTTTATGTGCCGTCTCGTGCGCCGTTTGATTTGTGGGACAGGGATGCCAAACATGGCGTAAAACTGTACATTCGCAAAGTTTTTATAACCGATGATGCCGAGCAGTTAATGCCGCGTTATTTGCGTTTCATCAGAGGGATTATTGACGCCAATTCATTGCCGCTGAACGTATCAAGAGAAATTCTGCAACAAAGCAAGCAAATCAGCTCGATCAAATCGGGCGCGGTTAAAAAAGTGCTGGGAATGCTGGAAGGCTTGGCCAAAAATGAACCGGAAAAATATGAGAAATTCTGGTCCCAGTTTGGCACGGTCATTAAAGAAGGCCCGATCGAAGACCATGGCAATAAAGATCGCGTCGCTAAATTGCTGCGTTTTGCGTCTACCCATACAGATACTGATAAACAGGATGTTGCGCTGGAAGATTACGTTAGCCGCATGAAAGAAGGGCAGGAAAAAATCTATTATGTAACGGCAGACAGTTTTTCTGCGGCAAAAAACAGTCCGCATTTGGAAATTTTCCGTAAGAAAGGTATTGAAGTCTTATTGTTGTCTGACCGCATTGATGAATGGCTGGTGTCTAATCTGGACGAATTTGATGGCAAGCATTTACAATCTGTTGCCAAAGGCGATCTGGATTTAGGCAGTCTGGATGCTGAAGAAGATAAAGCTGCCCAGGAAGAAGTGAATAAAGACTTTGAAGCGGTGCTCAAGCAGATTAAAGACGTGTTAGCCGATAAAGTCAGTGAGGTTCGTTTGAGTCATCGATTAACTGAATCACCTGCCTGTTTGGTCGCCGACGTTTATGGCATGAGTCTAAACATGGAAAGAATCATGAAGGATGCAGGACAATTAATGGGCATGGGTAGAAAGCCTATTTTTGAAATCAATCCGACCCATCCGCTGGTTGTGCGTATGAAAGCGGAACAGGATGATGCACGTTTTGCCGACCTGACCCACATTCTGTTTGACCAGGCGATTTTGAGCGAAGGTGGACAGCTGGATGATCCGGCTGCCTTTGTACATAAGTTGAATGGCTTGTTGCAAGGCTTGTTAAACTAACCATTAACAAATCTAAAAAGGCTGGATTTATCCAGCCTTTTTTATGTCTCCAGGAAACGATAACAAGTATCTGGAACGAAAGCTGTTTTTTAACAAAACGCCATAACCGCTCGATCAAATTCAGGTTGGGTGAATAGGGAGGCCAATAAAGCAATCCAATAGTCAATTCTCTTGCTTTGTTGGCGACTGACTGGCATTTCTGATATCTGGCGTTTCCAATATCAGTGTGTTAGGCCGCCCGCTATCAGTATTTATAAATGAACAGCTAACCAGAGGGTATTAAAATCAGGAAGCGTCCATTCAACCCGATGGCGGGTGTGTGCAGGAATCAACAAATAATCTCCAGGTATCAGATTGATTAATTGTTGGTTTTTTTCAAAAAGCAGTGTTGCCTGTCCCTGAAGCAGTATTACCCATTCATCACCCTTCTGATCATACCATTGTCCAGCAGGAGTAACATGCCCATTGGATACAATGCGCTCAACGAGTACATTATCTTTTTTGATAATACATTCAAAGAGCTCATCTGATAATTGTTCGGGAATATCAGCAAAAATATTAGTGGATAAAGGTTTCATGTGATTCTTTTTCAGCTGATTAGAAAACCGGTGATATTGTATAATGTATTTCTATTAATACTATATTCCATTTATTTGGACAGTAGTCTTTAAATAGACTTTAGGGAGAGAGAGAATCAGTAACGTATTGACGAATTCATTTGATATTGTATTGCCACAAACGGTTGCAGTTATCGGTGGTGGCCCGGCTGGATTAATGGCGGCAGAAGTTTTGGTTGAGGCGGGTTTAAAGGTTGATCTTTATGACGCCATGCCTTCCGTGGGGCGTAAATTTTTGATGGCTGGTAAAGGAGGAATGAACATTTCTCACGCAGAGCCTTACGATAAATTCTTATCCCGCTATGGTATTCGTCGTGCTTATATTGAACCAACGCTGGATAAATTCACACCTCAAGCCCTGCGTGGATGGGTGCATGGTCTGGGCATTGAGACTTTTATTGGCTCATCAGGGCGCGTATTTCCTGCTGAAATGAAGGCTGCACCTTTGTTACGGGCATGGTTGCACAGATTGCGGGTAGCAGGTGTTAATTTTCATATGCGACATCGATGGCTAGGCTGGACTGAAGATGAAAACTCTGTGCTAAATTTTGCAACGCCGGCAGGTGAGCGCAAAATCAAGGTCGATGCTGTAGTACTTGCATTAGGCGGCGGTAGTTGGCCGCAATTGGGTTCTACTGGAGCGTGGGTGCCGTTACTTATCCAGCGAGGTGTTTTGGTTGCCCCCCTGAAGCCTGCAAACTGTGGGTTTGACGTAGGCTGGAGCGAGCATTTTCGTAACCGGTTTTCCGGGCAACCGTTAAAATCAGTATGCGTAGCTTTTAGCAATCCGGAAGGTGTTATTGTTCGTCAGCAAGGTGAACTAATAGTAACCGCTAATGGAGTAGAAGGCGGAGTAATTTACAGTCTCTCAGCTCAGTTGCGGGACGCGATTACCACAACAGGATTCGTAGTTATTCATCTTGACTTGCTTCCCGACAAAGAATTGCCGTTGCTTATTGCTAGAATGTCGCAAGCTCGAGGTAAAAATTCGATGGCAAATCATCTTCGTAAACGTCTTGGCATTGATGGAGTGAAAGCCGGGTTGCTGAGAGAAATTGTACCCGCCTCAGACTTTGATAATCCTGAGCAACTTTGTTCAGCTATTAAAGGATTGCCGATTAAACTGATTGCTACACGACCAATTGATGAAGCGATTAGCAGTGCAGGCGGAATAGCTTTTGAGGCGCTCGATGAGCACTTGATGATACGTTCCATGCCGGGAGTGTTCTGTGCGGGCGAAATGCTGGACTGGGAAGCGCCAACAGGCGGCTATCTGTTAACCGCCTGTTTTGCAACAGGGCGAGCGGCGGGTTTAGGGGCGCTTGCCAGTCTGAACAAGTGCAACTGATTCCAAAGCAATGGCGGAATAATCAACACATTAAAGCTATTCATAATGGATTACACTTCATAAATACAAAGCATAATATGAGCAAGAGTATGACCGTATCAAAGCCAAATTTTTCCAGAGCAGTAGATAAGGGGCGGCTATGAAAACTCCAAAAAGTCTCGAACCACTGGTGCGGGACGGTCTTGTCGATGAAGTTATCCGCCCGCTAAAAAGTGGTAAGGAAGCGGCTGTCTACGTTGTGCTTTCTGAAGGTGAAATTCGCTGTGCCAAAGTCTATAAAGAAGCTAACAAGCGCGGTTTCCATAAGCAGGCCTTGTATCAGGAAGGGCGCAAAGTACGAAATACTCGACAGGCTCGTGCGATGGAAAAAAACACGCGGTTTGGCCGCAAACAGCAAGAAGAGGTTTGGCAAAATGCAGAAGTCGATGCATTGTACCGTCTTGCCGCAGTTGGTGTGCGTGTTCCAAAGCCCTATAACTTTGTAGAAGGCGTGTTACTAATGGAACTGGTAACTGACGAGCACGGAGCCGCAGCGCCGAGGCTTAACGATCTTGAATTAACCAGTGAGCAAGCGTTGGAGTATCACGACTTACTGATTAAAGAAGTGGTAAGAATGCTATGCGCAGGACTCGTCCACGGCGATCTGTCTGAATTTAATATACTCGTTGATGCGCACGGCCCGGTTATTATCGATCTGCCCCAGGCCGTTGATGCAGCGGCTAACAATAATGCTCCGAAGATGCTGGAACGTGACGTCAATAATCTGGCTGCCTACTTTGGTCGTTTTGCGCCTGAACTGCTTGGTACCAGCTATGGCAAGGAAATCTGGAAGATTTACGAGAGTGGCAAGCTGACGCCTGACGTAAAACTGACGGGCCATTTTAAAGGCAGCAACAAGCAGGCCGATGTGAAGAGTATCATGAGGGAAATTAATGATGCGCGAGATGAAGCTATTAGACGGAAATACGAACAAGATGATTGAACATTAAATACCTTAATCTAGCCCGGTGGCCAAGTCATTTGCCGGCCACCCAGCAAATGCAAATGCAAGTGATAAACTTCCTGCCCACCTTTCTTGTTACAATTAAACACAGTTCTATAGCCATTTTCAGACAATCCTTCCTGTTTAGCCAGTTTAACTGCAGTTTGTAGTAATTGACCAGCCAGTTGGGTATCATCCAGGTCATTCAAGGTGGCAATATGAATCTTGGGGATGATAAGAATATGCACCGGGGCTTGAGGATTAATGTCTCTGAATGCCAGAACAGTATCATCTTCGAAAACTACATCTGGCTTAATAACACCTGCAATCATTTTGCAAAACAAACAATTAGTCATATTAAATCTCTTTCCTTCCTTTAAATGCATGCGATAGTGTGCCGCTATCAATAAACTCGAGTTCACCTCCCATGGGTACGCCATGTGCTATTCTGCTGGCTTGCACCTGATGTTTCCTGGCTATTTCGCTAATAAAATAAGCAGTTGCTTCTCCTTCTACTGTTGAATTGGTGGCCAGAATCAGTTCTTTAATAATGCCGGTTGCCAGACGTTGTTCCAGTAAATCCAGGCCGAGTTCATCCGGGCCTATGCCATCCAGCGGCGATAATCGCCCATGCAACACAAAATAGCGTCCTTTGAACACAGTTGCCTGATCGACAATCCAGACATCAGCGGGACTTTCGACTATGCAAATGAGGGAATTGTCTCTTGAGTTGTCGGCACAGATTTCACAAAGAGAGTGTTCTGTGAGTGTGCGGCACTGCTGGCAATGGCCAATCTTATTAATTGCGTGTACCAGAGTTTCGGCCAGTATTTTTGCGCCATTGCGATCGCGTTGGAGCAGATAGAACGCCATGCGTTGCGCCGATTTAGGGCCAACGCCTGGCAAGCAGCATAGATTTTGTATCAACTCCCCTAATAAACCCTTTTTTTGCATATTAAAAAGGTAGTTGGAATCCGGGAGGCAAAGGCATTCCGGCGGTTATATCAGCCATTTTTTCTTTTTTCATTTTGGCTACTTTATTAACGGCATCATTAATGGCCGCAGCAACCAGGTCTTCGAGCATGTCTTTATCTTCGCCGAGTAACGAATCATCAATAGTGACTTTTCTGGCTTCGCGTTTACCGGTCATTACGATAGTTACTAAACCGCCGCCTGATTGACCCTGTACTTGCATCAGAGCGAGTTCTTCCTGAGCTTTTTTCAGGTCTTCCTGCATTTTTTGGGCTTGCTGCATAATATTGCCTAATGCATTTTTCATTTTATTTTCCTCTCTAGTGTTATACAGGCTCTATGGTGCCGGGCATAACCCGCGCATCAAAATGGTCTTTTAAAGCCTGAATGTTGTGATCTGAATTAATGGCCTCAACCGCGGCTAGCTGTTTATCTTCACGTTCTTTAGTCAATTGAACGGCTGGCGTGTCCTGTGTAATTTTTTTAGCTTTTATAGTCAGCTTAAGCGGCGTACCCCGATAAGCTTGTAATGCTTTTTGTAAAGTTTCTTCTGCTCGGGCGCCTCTGATATAATCGGGGTCCACTACCAATGTGCAGACTTTATCATCAATACTTTCCAGCACACAATTATTGGCGAACTCTCGGGTCGGACCAGTAAGCTTCATGGCTACTATCATGGATAGCCAATCCTTATCGTCAGCAACAATAGGGGATTCGTTGCGATGCATTATTCCCGAATCAGGGGTAGGCATTTTCATTTGGGGCTTAACAGCAGCCTGCTGAATCTGGACTGGTTTAACGGCGTTTTGTTCCAGAGTTACTGGTCTAAATGTCAACATGCGTAACATGACCATTTCAAAGCCACTACGTGGATCGGGTGCTAAATCGAGGTCTCTTTGCCCCACCAAGCCAATTTGATAAAAAAGCTGGACGTCTTCCGGGGTAAGCCGGGTTGATAACGTTGTAATCATATCGGTATCAAAATCATGGTCAACTGCCGTAGGTATTAGTTGAACCAGTGCGACACGATGCAGTATTTGTAAAATCTGTTGTAATACATCACTGAAATCAGGCGTTAAATTAGCTATTTTATTGATTATATCCAGGATTTCCGTGGCGTCACCCTGGGCTAAGGCAATCAATATGTCATCAACCGGTTGTTGTGCGACAGTGCCCAGCATGGCCCTGGCATCCTCTGTCGATACTTTGCCGTTGCCATAGACAATGGCTTGGTCCAGCAAACTTAAACCATCGCGCATGCTGCCGTCTGCAGCGCGGGACAATAATTTTAACGCGGCGGCTTCAAATTCAATGCTCTCCTGTTGGAGTATAAATTCCATTTGAGTGAAAATTTGAGCCGGCAGCAATCGCTTCAGATTAAATTGCAAACAACGTGACAGCACGGTAACGGGGATTTTGTGCGGATCTGTTGTGGCTAACAGGAATTTTACATGCGGTGGGGGTTCTTCCAGTGTTTTTAACAAGGCATTGAAGCTATGCCCGGACAGCATATGAACTTCATCGATCAAATAGACTTTATAGCGACCCTGATTAGGCGCGTATTGCGCATTGTCCAGTAAGTCGCGAGTATCTTCTACTTTTGTACGAGACGCAGCATCAACTTCGATTAAATCTAAAAATCGACCCTCATCAAGATCCCGGCAAACGCTACATATGCCACAAGGATTAAAATCCTGGAGATTTTCGCAATTTATAGCTTTGGCTAGAATTCTGGCTATGGTGGTTTTGCCTACGCCCCGCGTTCCGGTAAATAAATAGGCATGATGAAGCCGATTATGTTGCAAGGCGTTGATTAACGACTTGACGACATGCTCTTGTCCGACGACTTCTGTGAAATTATGAGGACGCCATTTTCTGGCGAGAACCTGGTAATTCATTGCAGGCTCAAAAGGTAATTTTTGAATTCGGGCGGTAATCGTACCAGCCGCATCCCGGCACACGAATCTGCTGCTACCGTTGCT
>NQJG01000193.1 GCA_002256465.1 Methylococcaceae bacterium NSP1-1
ACAGCGTCTCTTTCTGCAGTTCCTGCGCCATGGACGCTAGAAGCCATCGCCAACACAACCGCCATGATCAAGGATTTGAAAAACGAGGAAAAGCAGTGTTTTGCGATCATATAAATGCTCCTTAATTTTGGCGCCCGGCAGGATAAGCTACGCATACCTTACAGCATTTAATGGTACACAAAGCGTGCCCTACCGGACTGGAACCGATTTTTAGCTTCTGTTTTTTTGGTAGTGGAGATGAAGGGCTTATCAATTAACTATTTTGTCGCTACGCATTTCGCACTGGGCGTGAGCGATTCAGCAAGAAAGCGTCCTTGTATCCACCCCGTCATGCCGTTGTATTCTATCTGGCACCAACGTGGACTTTGTCTTGAGCGTCTTGCTTGATTGGCGGGAGATAATTTTGCCGCCTCTTCAGCGGATAAGCCGCCTTGACAGCCCAAATTACGAAGACAATCCGCGTTATAAGGAACGCCACCCAGTCTTTTTGAGTGACGAACTTTTGGTTGGTTACGCAAAATCAAGGTAGCTCCAGCGCGTACACTATCAGGACGAACCTTATAAAAATCGGGTTCAGCGACAGCACTGCCCGTAAAAATAAGTCCCGCCAACATGAAAATAACGATTTTATAGTTAGTTAACATTTGTTTCATTTCAATAAATTGTTAATATCGCGCCGAGTACTGTGCTGTTTCCCCATTTCATCATCACAAAATCCCGGCAGTTTTATAGTGGCTAAATTAATCGAGCAGGAGTCCGGAAAAATCATTCGCAAAAATAGCGACTCCCCCGCTTCATTAATCCAGTTTACCATCTAATGCTGCCTGGAGCCTGGCTTCTCCCTCATTCGAAAGGGATGTTTTGAGAATTGTTCCGCCAGTTCCACTTAACTCTTCAAGAACTTTGTCGGGTGCGGGGGTATCATTTCTTAGCAGAACGAACAGTGACGAACTATTGGGCGTCATAGTGGCGGCGAGTTCCTTCATGAACTGGTCAGAGATTCCGACGTCAGTGAGGCTGCCCGAAACTGCGCCCGCTGATGCGCCGACGGCAAAACCCAGTAACGGATTCAGGAACAGCATACCAACCAGTGCGCCCCAAAGACCGCCGTTCATCGCACCAGTAGTCGTAAGGTTGTAAGCCTGATGCAATTTGACTTTACCCTTGGCGTCTTTAACCACAACGACTGCATCTTCCATGTCCAGCAGATAATCAAGTTGTAATTTCCACAATTTGATACGGACTTCCTCGGCTTTATAAATGTCGTTGTAACCGACAACTACTAATGTACTCATGTTTATTTCCTTAATTAATGGTTTGATTGCTACTGCGAGCGAAGAACTCGCCCGCAAAGAATATCATGGAGGCAACGATTGTGCCATTAAATTGGGCGCCTCATAACGCGCCTAAGAAACTGTTTATAATTTCTGAGTTATAGACTTTCAGAAAATTAATTTCCTAAAAAACAAAAGGAAGTCTGGCCCCATTGATTTTTACATTGTGTCCATTTTTTATGTCGAACACAGGCTATTTCAGGTGTTTATTAAGGAACACTTTCACTATCCCGTTAGAAACGTCTCAGCGTAAATGCAACAGAATCAGTTATTACCTCACCCGGTTTGCGATTGGCGATTTGTACAAACTGCTTAGACCACTGATTTCGTCAGCGCCAAGTTGTATCCATTGCAAGATAACACCCTTATGGTGCACTCTTATGGTTAGCTTGGGCGCACCAGATTAGTAATGTTTGCACCATCTTAACGCGCATGAGTTCCTATTTTTGGTTCTCGATTTAAGGAGGATGTTAAGAACAGGTGTTTTTGGTTAATGGCATATCGTTTGCTAGCAAGCATTGAAATAGCAATAACGTAGTCATTGAGGTTAGTCATGAGCACAAAACAAACACTGGTCGTCATTGGTAATGGCATGGTTGGGCAGAATTTTCTTGCCAGTCTGGTCGCTAGCCCTGTTAAAGAAGACTATGAAATCGTTACTTTTTGCGAGGAACCCAGAGCTGCTTATGACCGGGTCCATCTCTCTGCATTTTTTACCGGGAAAACCGCCGAAGACCTGTCTCTGGTTGAACCCGCCTTTTTCGACGAACATGGCATCACCATACATATAGGTGATAAAGCAGCCAAAATCCATCGTGATTCTAAAACTGTAGTTTCTGAAAAAGGGGTCACTATTCGTTATGACAAGCTGGTTCTGGCGACGGGTTCTTATCCTTTTGTACCGCCTGTACCGGGACATGACAGAGAGCAGTGTCTGGTTTATCGTACTATTGAAGATCTTGAAGCCATGGCGGCCGCAGCTAAAAACGGCAAAGTAGGGGTTGTTGTCGGCGGCGGCTTGTTAGGGCTGGAAGCAGCCAAGGCATTAACCGATTTAGGTTTGCAGACGCACGTCGTAGAATTTGCCCCTCGCCTGATGGCGGTGCAGCTGGATGAAGCGGGCGGCGCCATGTTAAGGCGCAAGATTGAAGATCTGGGCGTAACGGTGCATACAGGTAAAAACACCAGCCTTATTACCGATGGTGAGCAGTGTGTCAATAAAATGTGCTTTGCCGATGGCGAAGAACTGGAAACCGATATTGTATTGTTCTCGGCAGGCATTCGACCGCGCGATGATATTGCACGAGATTGCGCCCTGGAAGTAGGGCCGCGCGGCGGCATCGTGATTAATAATCAATGCCTTACCTCAGACCCTGATATTTATGCCATTGGCGAATGTGCACTATGGAATGGCATGATATTCGGTTTAGTCGCACCCGGCTATGCTATGGCACGTACAGTTGTTGCTGATCTGGCTGGCAATGAAGCCAGCTTTACCGGCGCTGATATGAGCACCAAGTTGAAGCTGATGGGCGTTGATGTCGCCAGTATCGGTGATGCTCATGCCAAAACTCAGGGCGCATTGGTTTATACCTATCAAAATGGCGCCAGTGAAGTATATAAACGCCTGGTTGTCAGTCAGGATAAAAAGCAGTTACTGGGAGCTGTATTAGTCGGTGATGCTTCGGGTTACGGAACCTTGTTGCAATGCCTTGCCGATGTCAGCCCAAATCTGTTCTTGTTATGATGTTACTAAAGGCGCTGTTTGTCAGGCGATTGAAGCAGGTTGCACTAGTTTGGGCGCATTAAAAGCGGAAACCAAAGCCTCCACGGGTTGCGGTGGCTGTGCGGCTTTACTTAAATCAGTCATGAACTCGGAACTGGCAAAACATGGCTTTGAAGTAAATACCAACATTTGCGAGCATTTTGCCTATACCCGGCAGGATTTATACAACCTGATTATGGTAGAAGAAATCAGAACCTTTGACTCGTTACTTGAAAAACACGGCAAAGGTAAAGGCTGCGAAATTTGCAAACCGGCAGTCGGGAGTATTCTGGCTTCTTACTGGAATGACTACATACTGAAAACAGAGCATTTGGGCCTTCAAGACACCAATGATACCTTTCTCGCCAATATGCAAAAAGACGGCACCTATTCAGTAGTACCTCGTATCACTGGTGGCGAAATCAGCCCGGAAATGCTGATTGCTCTGGGGCAGGTCGGCAAGAAATACAAACTCTATACCAAAATTACCGGAGGTCAGCGGGTAGATTTATTTGGCGCACGGGTCGATCAATTGCCACATATCTGGAAAGAACTCATTGATGCAGGCTTTGAATCGGGTCACGCCTATGGCAAATCACTACGCACGGTTAAATCCTGTGTCGGCAGCACCTGGTGCCGCTATGGAGTGGATGACAGTGTTGGCCTGGCAATCGAGTTGGAAAATCGTTATAAAGGCTTGCGTTCACCACATAAAATCAAATTTGCCGTGTCCGGTTGTACGCGGGAATGCGCCGAAGCGCAGGGTAAGGATGTCGGTGTTATAGCAACAGAAACCGGCTGGAATTTGTATGTCTGCGGTAACGGCGGTATGAAACCCCGTCATGCGGATTTATTCGCCACCAGCCTGGATAAAGAAACCCTGATTAAATATATCGACCGTTTCTTAAGCTTTTATGTACGCACTGCCGACCGTCTGCAACGCACCTCGGTGTGGATGGAAAATATGGAAGGTGGTCTGGATTATTTGAAGTCGGTAATCATTGATGACAAACTGGGGCTATGCCAGCAACTGGAACAACAAATGCAGCATGTTATTGATACTTATCATTGTGAATGGAAAACCACGATTGAAGATGAATCAAAATTAAAACGCTTCCGCCACTTTATTAACAGTGACCAACCGGATGATAATGTGGTGTTTGTCGAAGAACGTGGACAAATCCGTCCCGCCGATGAAGAAGAGCGGAAGCATTTTAAACTCGTGGAGGTAGCGTAATGGCCCAGTGGCAAGACGTTTGCAGTGTTGATGATTTACAACCTGATTCCGGCGTTTGCGCGCTGGTTGAAGGTCAGCAGGTCGCTATTTTTTACATACCTAAAGATAAAGCCGTTTATGCCATCAACAATCACGATCCTTTCGGCAATGCCAATGTGTTATCGCGTGGCATAATCGGTGATATTAACGGTCAACCTGTAGTAGCCTCCCCTCTGTATAAACAACATTTCAATCTGCAAACGGGTGTCTGTCTTGAAGATGAAACGGTTAGAATACCCGCTTATGCCGTTCGCATAGAAAACGGCAAAGTTCAAGTCAGCATTTCGGAGTAGCCCAATGAATTATACCTATTATATTGCCGATGTTTTCACCCGGCAGATTTTCAACGGAGCCCAGATTGCGGTTTTTCCCAATGCCGAAGGTTTGAGCGATGAACACATGCGACTACTTGCCCGGGAGTTAAATTTAACAGAAACGGTATTTGTTTTTCATCCTGATAATGACAGTTCAACGCATAAGATGCGTATTTTTTCACCTCTGGGTGAAATAGATTTTGCAGGTCACCCTATTATAGCAACCGCCTATGTACTGGGTAGTTGCGGTGATATTAAGTTAACCGAAGCGGTTACGCATTTGGTATTCGAACAAAACCTAGGGCCGATTGATGTCCATATTTCAGCAAACCATGGAAAGCCCTATTTTGTTCAGTTCAGCCGAAGAGCTGGCCAGTTTCTTATCCATCAAGCAATCGGAACTTGATCACAAGAAATACTCGCCTCGCCTGGTCTCATGTGGCGTCCCCTATTTGATAGTGCCTGTCTGGAGTTATGAATCGGTTAGACATGCCAAATTTAATTATTCTGCCTGGAGTCAATCCATCGCACCGCAAACAGCTGCACAGGAAATTTTGCTGTTTGCACCGAAAACACCTTTTGTGGATTCGGATTTTAATGCACGGCTTCTAGGGCCTCGTATTGGCATTCACGAAGATCCGCCCATAGGTAGCGCCATGCCGGCCTTTGCATCATACCTGTGTTCATTTGAGCATACCCGAAAGGGCACACATACCTTCGCCGTCGACAGAGGCGATGCACACATGAGGCGTAGCGTGATAAACCTGGAAATGGATCATAAAGGCCAGGAGCAATTAACGTTGCGAGTAGGCGGTGAAGCAGTCATGTTTGCCCAGGGGACTATTTTTTTACCCGATTAATTTCGGGATTATCAGATCGCTATTCAATCTGAAAACCACGATTCATTTACTTTTATGCCAGAGGGTTAGGTTATAATGACCATTATAAAACGCCTGGCGAATGTCACCTTCAAACTTGTGCCATTCTCATAGGGCATTGGAATTACAGGCTCTCAATCGAGAACAAAGCAATCCTTTACAATAAAAATAACCTGGATTGCCTCATGTTTACAAAAAATAAGAGAAAGTGTTATGCAACAAAAATATAAAGTATTACATGGAAAACCCTACCCATCGGGTTCAACCTATAATGCTAAGGGGGTTAACTTCTCCATTTTCAGTCGTTATGCCGAACATGTAGAACTATTGCTGTTTGATAAAGCCGACAGCGATGAACCTTTTCAAATCATTGCGTTGCAAAAAGATATCAACCGAACCTTTTTCTCCTGGCATGTTTATGTGAGTAAATTGCCGGCCGGTACCTGGTATACCTGGCGCATGGACGGGCCAGGCCAAGCCCGTGATTCGGGTTTTCGATTTGAAAAAGACAAGCAACTGTTAGATCCTTGGGCGCGCGGAGTCAGCCAGAAGCGATGGTCTCGCAAAGCGGCCTGCAAACCAGGCGATAACTCTCGCACAGCCATGCGCTGTGTGGTCGCTGAGGAAAAATATGATTGGGAAGGGGACGCTCCCCTGGCTATCAGAAGTGAAAAAGCTATTATTTATGAATTGCATGTCGGTGGCTTTACTCGACATCCCTCATCAAAAGTGGTCAATCCTGGTACTTTTGCAGGTCTGATTGAAAAAATCCCTTATCTTCAGCAACTGGGCATTACTCATGTTGAGTTGTTGCCGGTCATGGCTTTTGATGAGCAGGATGTGCCCAGAAACACGTATGATCTTGGTTTGAAAAACTACTGGGGCTACAGCACGCACAGTTTTTTCAGTCCGCATCCCGGTTATTGCGTGACACCTGAACAGGGTACTCACGTACAGGAATTCCGGGACCTGGTCAAAGCGCTGCACAAGGCGGGTATAGGGGTCATTATGGATGTCGTTTTTAATCATACTGCTGAAGCCGGCAATGATGGCCCTGTCATTAATTTCAGAGGTATAGGAGGCAAGTCTTTTTATCATCTGGACAAATTTGATAAAAGCATTATGCGAGACTATACCGGGTGTGGTAACACCGTGAATGCCAATCATCCATTGGTGGCTCGTTTCATAATCAACTGCCTTGAATACTGGGTCAGGGAAATGCATGTCGACGGTTTCCGCTTTGATCTGGCCAGCGCTATGGCCCGCGGAGAGAATGGAGAAGTCTTGCAAGACCCTCCCGTGCTCTGGGGCATCGAGCTCTCAGAACAATTGATCAAAACCAAGTTGATTGCCGAAGCCTGGGATGCCGCCGGACTTTACCAAGTGGGTAGTTTCCCCGGTTATCGCTGGGCTGAATGGAATGGAAGATATCGAGATATTGTCCGCCAATTTGTACGTGGCGATAAGGGCCTGATATCCGAGCTTGCAACCCGCATCTGTGGAAGCAGCGATATGTATGAGTCTCAGGGGCGGTTACCTATAAGTAGCATCAACTTTGTAACCTGTCATGATGGCTTTACCCTTTATGATTTGTTCAGTTATAACGAAAAACATAACGAGGCAAACGGCGAAGATAACCGGGACGGGTGCAGTAATAATTTAAGTTACAATTGCGGTATCGAGGGCGATACCGAAAACTTAAGCATTTTGGAACTGCGTAGAAAAAAGGTAAAAAATGTCTTCTCTATCTTGCTGCTCAGCCAGGGAGTTCCCATGCTACTAGCGGGTGATGAAATACTTCATACCCAGCATGGTAATAACAATTGTTACTGCCAGGATAACGAATTAAGCTGGATTGACTGGAATATGACCAACCAAAATGCGGATATTTTGCGTTTTGTTCAACAGATGATAGCGCTACGCAAAAGGCATCCATCGATCATGCGCCGGCGTTTTTTGACTGGCACTACCATTAAAGGGAAAAATATGCCAGATATTTCATGGCATGGTACCGAGATTAATAAACCATTATGGCATGACTGGGAAGCGAGAATCCTGACTTTTACCCTGGCAGGCATTGAAGACAATGAAGCTGATCTGCACATCATAATGAATATGTCGGATGAAAGTGCCAGTATACAACTGCCCGTGGTCGAGGGTAAAAAATGGTGCATGGCTTTAGACACTTCTCAGCCATCACCTCATGACATCATTGCACCGCAAGACCAAAAACGATTCGGTGAAAATTTATATTCAGTCAATAGCAAAGCTGTAGT
>NQJG01000029.1 GCA_002256465.1 Methylococcaceae bacterium NSP1-1
CAGGCATGCAAATCCCTCGTCCAAGCCCGGTACAAACACTACCGGATCAAATTCTCGAAAAAAACGATAGCTCATTGGAGTCATCAGTCACTCAAACACATCTCCATACACGTTTTGGCCTTCAACATGACGCTTTTAATTCCTTGAATACCAGCATCAGCACAGGGTTACCTTTCTCGGAAAAAGCGCGATCAGAACGAATACTTGCTCTCCAAAAAATCAGGCAACCAACCTCTGCTTCTGCGCCCATCCATAACTACGCGAACTATACGCCTTATGGTCGTCTTAAGCTTAATGCCGCTATATCTTCAAGAATCCGCAAGAATGCAGCTCTCCAAGAACAATTATTAGCGTCAAAAAACAGCACCCTGCATGGAATTTCTGCCGGTCAAACACGACTTCGTACGCGTATTGACTTCCATCCGAAGTCGCAAAAGATTGATTTAACTGCCCTCAATGAGCCACTGACCAGCAGCATTTCGCCATTGGCAAAACCCGTTAAAACTAGTCGTTTAGGTAAATCAGTCATTACATCTTACGCCACTACGGCGCAGACCGGGCAAGGCTTGGCAGATCTTATGCCGAACCGTAACAGTCAAGCGACTAAGTATGAACGAGTCAATAAGCATATCGTTTGGTACACTCAACACCGTGATTATCTGCGTCAGGTCGCTGAGCGCGCGCATCCGTACCTATATCACATTGTCGAGAGCCTTAGTAAACATAAATTACCTCATGAACTGGCTTTATTACCTATTGTAGAAAGTGCCTATCAACCAACCGCGCAATCACCAAAAAGCGCCGCAGGACTCTGGCAATTCATTCCAAGTACCGGCCATGATTTCGACTTGCATCAAAGTGAACAGTATGATGCCAGACTTGATATCGCCGCCTCTACTCAAGCTGCAATACGTTATTTGTCATTCCTAAAACAACATTTCAATGGCGATTGGCTGCTTGCCCTGGCAGCATATAATTGTGGCCTCGGTGCAGTAGATGAGGCCATTGGTCGCAACGCCGCTGAAGGTTTAGGCACTGATTACTGGTCTTTGCGTTTACCCGAAGAAACACAGGAGTACGTTCCCCGTTTTCTGGCATTATCCACCATATTTGCTAACCCTGCCGCTCATGGGTTAAAGCTTGCTCCGGTTAGAAACGAACCCTATTTCGTTAAAGTCAAAATTGACGGTAAACATGATATTGAATACTTGGCTGATAAAGATTTTAAGGAAATCGCACAACTTGCCAATCTAAGTTATGAGCAGTTCAGTCGCCTTAATCCAGGTTATCTCAATCCTAAATTAGCAACAGATGGGCCATTTACCTTTCTTATGCCGGCCGCTAATGCTAACCAATTACATCAGCGACTGGCCAGTATTGCTCAATTCCTGAATGATTCTACTGTGATAACAGCAAGCCATGCACCCTTGAAAAGAAGAGACTTATATCCGGTTGACGAGCAAAAAACAACATTATCATCCCTGCTCACTGATATAACCTTACCCAAAGGAGCCGATTTAGGGAAAGTCTCTGACCCGTTCTTATCACTTAATCTTGATACCAATCAAACTACACCTCGCATAGTAAACCAATCTGTAATACCTTCTGCTGACTCGAACTCCGACCCCAAGCAAGTAAAGAAAAATATTTAACCGTGCTATACGATGAAAACGGGGAAACACTGAAAGCCATCACGAAAAGTTATGACGTAAATAATGAAGCTTTATAAAGCCTTATTCATATTCAATTCCATTCTCTTAATTTCATCCGATCCATTTAATAAAATAGAATTGTCTATGTCTAAATGGGCGTTGCTGATTTTATCCGGATAATCCACATGCGATAAGATGTGCTTTATACAGTTGATTCTCGCCTTTTTCTTGTTGTCAGATTTAATAACTGTCCATTCTGCGTAAGGCGTATTGGTAGAAAGCAACATGGAATATTTTGCAATGGTGTATTTATCCCATAATTTTTGCGCTTCCGTATCAACAGGAGAAATCTTATATTGCTTCAAGGGATCGTTAATTCTCTTGTCAAAACGCTTGGCTTGTTCTTTTTTACTCACCGAAAAATAGAATTTAATAAAAATAATCCCCGAATTTACGATCATTTTTTCAAATTCAGGCACCTCCCTTAAAAATTCTTTATGCTCTTCCTCTGTACAAAACCCCATAACGGGCTCTACTCCCGCCCTGTTATACCAGGAACGGTCAAATAGCACCATTTCTCCTGCAGAAGGAAGGTAACTGACATATCTTTGAAAATACCACTGCGTTCTTTCTGTATTTGATGGCTTTTCCAAAGCAACAACCCTTGCCCCACGGGGATTCAAATGCTCGGTAATTCTTTTAATAGTTCCCCCCTTCCCTGCCGCATCCCGTCCTTCAAAAAGCATCAGGACCCGCAAGCCTTGTTCTTTGACATGATTCTGAAACTTTAACAGCTCAACCTGAAGCCGATGGAGTTCTTTTTCGTATTCCAGCGTTTCCTTTCTTATCCAAATCTGGACTTTGTCATCGTTACTATCTTTGTCTTCTTGCTGTTTATCAAGCTTTTTTTCTGCCATATAGGCCTCCTTATAGAGTATTTTTTTGATTTGGAAAATTTCCTATTTCAACCTCAACTTTAACCCTGCACTACAAAAAAACACCTCATCACAATACTGTCCCATCAACTGCGCAGCTTTGCCTGATAAATCGACAAACTGGCGTGCTAACGGATTGTCAGCAATTACACCTAATCCAACTTCATTGTGCACCAGAACCATATTGCCCGGTAACTGCAGTACAGCTTCCAGTTCCTGCAAAATCTCGGTTTCAGGGATTTGGTGATACAACAGGTTGTTTAGCCACATCGACACACATTCAATCAATACCGGACCCTGATATTTTTCCAATACATCAAGCAGTTTTATGGGCTCTTCGAGTGTTATGAAATAATCCTTACGACGCTGTTTATGAACGCGCACTCGATCTTGGATTTCTTCATCAAAAAATTCAGTTGTTGCCAGATAGTAAGGCCTATCTGTGCCAGCTTTCTCTAAAATATAAACTTCAGCCAGCCGGGATTTTCCGCTTTTCACGCCACCAATAAATAGTGTTTTCATGTAAGCATAGCTCCTTTGACTAATTCAAACACTGTCAACCTGTCTGAAGAGCTTGCAAAATAGCGTCAGTATCCAAATTTTCCGACACCATATCGGCAAAGCCCTGTATTTGCCCTTCCCTATAGCATGCAAAGTCAAAGCCCTGATAGTCGGGATTAATGGCTTTAAAATAATCGCCCCGGAAAGTATCATCGTCAAAAACACCATGCACATGCGTGCCAGTAAAACGTCCGCTTTGACAATACAGCGGATACTTGTCCATGCGTCCACAATGGATTTCATAGCCTTTTATAGCCGTGTATGAAAACAGTTGATAATAACCGCGCTGGAGCAGTTTAGGGCTTTGATAAACAACAATATCATCAATAAAACCTAAGCCGGTTTCAACGCTGGCCGTGTCATGTTCCAGCATATCAGGATCGTGCAAGCTTTGGCAGAGCATTTGAAAACCGCCGCAAAGTCCGAAAACGGGTCTATTAAACTGCTGAAGTTCTTTAAATAAGCCCTGTTTTTTCAGCCACTGCAGATCACGGATCACAGTTTTACTGCCGGGTAACAGCACCATGTCAAAGCTATTCAGCGGACGGTAAGCATGGATCAATTCAACATAAAGCTCAGGATCCGCCATCAGCACATCGAGATCGTTATAATTACTCAAGCCTGGATAAGCGATTACCGCAACACGGATTTTTACATCGTCCAGGCGCTGTTGATAATTTGCCAGGGACTGAGAATCTTCCATGTCGATATTCAAAGGCTGAAAAGGGAGAACACCTAAAACCGGCACTCCGAATCGATCCCTGATAATCTTTTCGCCTTCATCAAAAAAACGCCGATCACCGCGAAATTTATTGATTATTACACCCGACAAATTGCTGCGCATAACCGGATCCATCAATGCCATAGTGCCGTAAATGGAGGCAAACACCCCTCCCCGCTCTATGTCTGCTACCAAAATATTTTTTGTGTTAAAAGTATTCGCGACAAAGGTATTCGATAGGTCTTTATCTAACAGATTTAATTCGACAGGCGATCCTGCGCCTTCAGCGATCACCAGATCATAATCTTGCTGCAAACGAGAGAACGCCTGTTGTACCTGCAGTTTTAACTCATCGATTTCATCATAATAGGCCGTTATGAGTTGTTTTTTATGGACCAGTCCATTCACTATCACTTGCACCGAACCGTTGCCATGCGACTTAAGCAACACAGGATTAAACAAATAACTGGGTTCTACCCGTGCGGCTTCTGCCTGTAAACATTGAGCCCTGGAAATTTCACGGCCTTCTTGGGTAACAGCTGAATTATTGGAAACATTTTGCGCCTTAAAGGGCGCAACTTTTAAACCCTGATCGGCAAAAATCCGGCACAAGGCCATTACCAGGCTAGTTTTACCCGCATCTGAACCGGTACCCAAAACAGCTAATGGTTTCATAGTTAGTTAATCCCTTTTAAATGTTAAATAAAGACCTTGCAAATAACTCAAATCAACTACTTGCCCGGTATTGATTTTGGCTGAAAAATCGAGCACATGTTCAGGCCGGCAGCTGAAATACTCGACGAGCTGATAAATATTACCACTGTGTTTCATTTACAGATTGATGTAGTTTATGTAAGTGTAATTATCGAGATGCTGGAGTTTATGTACAGAACCCACATCAACCCGAAATTGAAAAGCATTGGCAGGTGGCAGTTTTAAAATATACGCTAATAGGGCACGAATAACGCCTGCATGGGTTATTATTAAAATTTGTTCTGATTTAGAGTGCATTCCATGCACCACATCCTGCCAAAAAGACCCGACACGTTGGCATAAATCGATAAAACTTTCACCGTTTGGCGGTGCAACATAGACAAAATTATCCGTCCACTGCTGTAAGGCATCGACATCAAGATCATCAAAACATCTGCTTTCCCAATCGCCAAAATCAAGTTCCAACAAACGGACATCGATAGTCACATTATCAGAAAGCCTTTCAGCCAATTGTACACAGCGTGTTAACGGACTGCTGAAAACCAAGCTATTGGATTTAAGTTCAGGCAATTTCTGTTGCAATAGTTGTGCTTCTTCGAGAAAACTTTTCGCCAATGCGACATCACTTTGACCATAACAAAGTCCTTGAAGTGTGTCAGTTTTGGTATGACGAATTAAATAAATATCCATAACGCGCTGACGCTTAGATAAAAAACAGTTTCTGCAATTTGCTGACTTGCACCCAGGCAGTCACCCGTATAACCACCGATATAACGATAATAATAGCGACCCAAATACCAATTAACACCCAGTACCGGAATGATAGCCAGCACACACAAGGCCGGCAACAAAGCCAGAGGCAACAATGCTATGACCGTAGATACAGCCAATTCCTGCAAATTGGGTTTATAAACTGCGCCGACCGCCTTGCTGTCATTGTTACGCGCGTAATCATAACGCAGCATCAGCAATAACGGCGGCAACCGGCTAACACTGTGTCCAGCCAATAAAACAAAAGGCACTGCAGCGACAAACATACCGTCAAGCAGGCTGATCTTCAACAAAAAGATCAACAACAATCCCAGGACGCCATAAACTCCGATATAGGAATCTTTCATGATCTCCATAATACGCTGTTTACCCCAGCCCCCACCAAAACCGTCACAGACATCAGCAAAACCGTCTTCATGGAAAGCGCCAGTCAGCAAAATTCCGATGATTAAAGCCAATATCACCGCGGTTGCTTGCGGCCAAAGCAAATTAGCCAGATAAAAGCTTGATGCCGTGATGCCGCCGACCAGCCAGCCGACCAGCGGTAAATAAACAGTAGCTTGGGGCAACTGCTTATAATCCAATGTTTGGGGGCAAGGCAGGCGAGTATAGAAGCCAAGGGCTAGCATGAATAGTTTTAAATGGAGCAAGGTTGCTTCTGTTTACTATAGAAATTACACATTAACAGGCAGTATAAAATACGTCGGCCGAAATAACTATCACCAACATCAAGCGAAGCCGTGACAAGAAAGCAGCTTTATAAACAGGATGCGGCGTCTTTTCTGCCCTTTAAGCAGGAAATATAAAATTGCATTGAAAATTAAAATAGAACTGATACAGT
This sequence comes from Methylococcaceae bacterium NSP1-1, assembly GCA_002256465.1. Lineage (GTDB taxonomy): Bacteria > Pseudomonadota > Gammaproteobacteria > Methylococcales > Methylomonadaceae > Methylobacter_C. The sequence goes on from NQJG01000029.1 coordinate 6,196, forward strand.
CAGGGTTACTTTACGAGATAGGTAGAGTTGGTTTTTAATTGTTTTTAACGGAGAATGATAATGTCCGATTATAAAAAATACCAGTGCGGCGTTTGCGGCCATATTTATGATGAAGCAGAAGGCGATGAGGAGACCGGTATTGCACCTGGTACCCGATGGGAAGATATTCCTGATGACTGGCGTTGTCCTGAATGCGGCGTAGAAAAAAGCGAATATTCATTGATGGTTTAATCTATTGTTCACGGGAACGTTATGCACGTCATTATAATAGGCTCAGGTATTGCAGGTGTCAGCTTTGCAGAGAAATTCCGGTCATACTCCGCAGATGATGAGATTACGCTGATAACCCGGGAAAATGATGGCTATTACTCGCGGCCGCTGCTTTCCCGTGGCTTTAGCATGAATGATATTGAGCAGTCCATTATTCTGAAGACGTTCGATAAACTGCGTGCCAGCGGCATCAATATTATCAGCGGCGCCGAAATAACGGCCATCAATCGAAGTGACAAAACGGTTACCATCACAGGTTCAAGTCAGGAAAAATCACTGCATTTCGATAAACTGGTTATTGCGACCGGCTCTTCCGCTTTTATCCCGCCGCCATTCAGGCCCTATAGTGAGTTATTTTTTTGTTTGAACAGTCTTGTTGATTTAAAAGCCTTGCGCAAGTTTCGTCTCGGGCTATTAAATCAAAACCGGCAACCTGATTGGGCGATTATTGGAGGAGGCTTGATCGGTTGCGAAGTCGCATCCGATTTAGCCTTTTCCGGTGATAATGTTACCCTGTTTCATGCAATGGATCGTTTAATGGAGCGTCAGTTGGTTGCCGAAGATTCAGCTTTGTTATTTGATGTGTTACAAAACTCGGGCGTAAAAGTATTATTAGATCAGAACGTACAGGGTTTTGCTAAACAAGAAAATAAAGTTTGCGTAAAAACCGGTGTGACTACGGAATTTGATGCCCTGATTGTGTCTTGCGGCTTTAAACCTCGTACTGAATTAGCCGAACAGGCTGGTTTGGAAGTCGGTCGTGGCATCAAAGTCAATCAATATATGCAGACCTCTGATGAAGACATTTATGCCTTGGGCGACGTGGCAGAGTTACCCAACGGTAAACTCTACGCCTTTATTCTACCGATTCGCAGTCAGGCGCACTGGCTGGCGAGCTTTCTCGCAGGTCATGAAAAAGAATGCTGGACACCACCTGTGTTTAGCACAAAAGCCAAAGTGCATGGGTTTGAGGCGGTTCATCCGTATAATATCTAATTAGAGGAACATATTTTACATAGCATAGGGGAGTGAAAGCTCTGGAGCAGCGTCAGTCAGCGGAATTCATCACGCAATCTAATTGCAAAACTCGGGACATAACCGATAAGGAGAGTGCTGCCATGACGAAACCAAACAATTCAGAACCTCTGAAGTCACATTGTGACTTCCGTAATATCTCCCGTTGGCGTTACATGTGGTTGTATTAGTTGTTTCACTTTGGGTTTACCCAATATGCTATGCAGCTCCTCTAACATTGCGTTCGAGAGCAATGCACCCCACAATTTTACGTTACAATCAATTATTACTTGTCATTTTTTAAACGAAAAATATTGATACAGCCACAATCGAACGTGAAGCCTTGCATCTACCTGTGTCGGAACGGGCTAAGCTCGCCCATAAGCTCTTGTTAAGCCTGGACGATATGTCTGAATCCGAGGTTGAAGCAGCTTGGTTTAATGAGGCGGAGCGCCGGGCAACGGAAATA
>NQJG01000194.1 GCA_002256465.1 Methylococcaceae bacterium NSP1-1
CTGCCATCATGCAGCCGGAAAAAATAAAAAAACAGGAAGAAGAGACAACCATAATCCTGCAAAAAACCAAAGACATACTGGCTGAAGTCGCAAACCTGGACAAGCGCCCGTTCACCGTGGGTTTCGCAGCTGAAACACATGATCTTGAGGCTTATGCGCAAGACAAGCTGACGCGAAAAAAACTGGATATGATTGCGGCAAACTGGGTGGGTCGTGAGTCAGGCGGCTTTGATAGTGATCAAAACGCCTTGCACGTTTTCTGGGAAAACGGTGAAAAGACCTTGGCGATGATGGATAAGACCCATCTGGCAGAACAGTTAATCGGTTTAATTGCCGAGCGATTTAGAGCGTATAAAAGCCTGTAATCATTCAAGCCAGACAATATAGATTGTTATTTTCTCGCCTCAATCAATTTAATAATATCACCGCTATGCTCGTCAACGCGTACTGAGGCAAAACCACAGGCTTTAATATTTTTAACCGTATTCCTGTTAATATTGGCTCCGACTAGCGCAACTATTAAAGGGTTAATAAAATTCATAACTCTGGCAATCAAGGGTTTTGAACTCACTACATGCTCCAGTAATAAAACCTGGCCACCCGGTTTACAAACACGGTATAGCTCTTTTAATCCTTTTAGAGGTAATGGCACCGAACAAAAAACAAAAGAACCGATGACGGTATCAAAACTGTTATCGGCAAAGGATAGAGACTGAACGTCCATTAGATCAAGCTCAACTGAGATATTTTTCCTGTCCTTTTTATGCGTTGCCTGCTTGAGCATTTCCTGGCTAAAATCAATTGCGGTAATTCGGGCGTCAGCAGGATAATAATCAAAGTTTTTGCCTGTTCCAACACCGACTTCAAGAATATGATAACCATCCACTTTTGCCCATAGTTTCTTGCGCCAGTTTTTAAAAAACAAGCCTTCCATTACTGCTTCCAAACCCTCAAAATAGGGGGCAATTCGATCATATCGTTTTTTGATTGCAGCGCTGTCTGGTTTCATATTGATTGTTACGAATAAATTAAGTTGTCGAATATTACAGTGCGAACTCAAGCTTCATCAACACTATTCTTTTCTGTCATGTAAAATAAGCATCTTCCGGTAAAGCTGCCGGGATTCGATTGTATTCTCAAGCAGGCATTTGAGAACAAGAAATGAAGTATTTTTGGATTAGTTATAAACGTGAAAGCACAACTAAAAGATTTGGTACAGACTCCACTTCCGACCGAACACGGCGAGTTTATTCTGCATTACTACAGCAATACGATTGATAAAAAGGAGCATGTAGCCTTGGTTAAAGGCGACGTTACAAACCGCGAAAATGTACCCGTACGCATTCACTCTGAGTGTTTTACTGGCGATGTTCTGGGCTCCAGGCGTTGCGATTGCGGCGAACAGCTGACAATGGCCATGCAGCTTATTAATGAAGCCGGGTACGGTATATTGATTTATCTACGTCAGGAAGGGCGCGGTATAGGCTTGTTGAAAAAACTGCAGGCTTATAATTTACAGGACAAAGGGATGGATACCGTTGATGCCAATATTCACCTGGGGCATCTTGCCGATGAGAGAGAATACAGTATTGCCGCGTTAATGCTGGAAGATCTGCATGTAAAATCAATACAACTGATGACCAATAACCCGAAGAAAATAGATGAGTTGAAAAAACTGGGTATTAACGTGGTAGGTCGTATTCCGGTGGAAGTCGTGGCTCACGATGACAATGTCGATTATTTAAAAACTAAAGCAGAAAAAATGGCGCATATGCTGTTCGAGCCAAAAAAATAGGGGCAATCTCCCTTCGGCTTTGCTCCGGGCAGTCTTGCGGTTGCCTTATACCAGCTTTATTTCAACCAGCTTGACCCAATACGCCACTCCGACCGGCAATATCTCATCGTTAAAATCATAATGCGGATTATGCAATAAACAGCTGTTCTTAGAAGAGCCGTTACCTATCCAGATATAACACCCCGGTTTTTCTTGCAGCATGAAGGCAAAATCTTCTGAGCCCATGCTGGGTGTCGGCTGTTGATTGACACAGTCCGCTCCGACTAAGGCTTGTGCCGCTTTTAGGGCAATAGCGGTCTCAGCTTCAGTATTAAATGTAACCGGATAACCCGGATTTTCCGGGTTAAAGCGGATGTCTGCACTAACATCAAACCCCCCGCAAATGCTATCAACCAATTGAGAGATTTTATTGGCAATGGTTGTTTGGACCGTACTGCTAAAACATCTGAAAGTGCCTCTTAACACTACTGATTCCGGTATTGCATTCCAGGTATTTCCCGCATGAATCTGGGTAATACTGACTACTGCTGGATCAGCCGGATTAATAGTTCTACTGACGATGGTTTGCAAGGCATTGATCAGCTGAGCAGAGGCAACAATGGCGTCATTGCCTAAATGAGGCATCGCTGCATGGGTCGCCTGTCCTGTAATAGTGATTTCAAAACAGTCAAATGAGGCCATCATTGCGCCTGACTTAACGGCAAAATGGCCTGATGGAATATCCGGAAAATTGTGCATACCAAAAACACAATCAGCCGGAAATTGTTCAAATAACCCGTCATCTATCATCTGCCGGGCGCCGGCGCGTCCTTCCTCCGCAGGCTGAAAAATAAAATACACCGTACCGTTGAAATGGCGCTTTTCAGATAAATATTTAGCAGCGCCCAGCAACATCGCAGAATGGCCGTCATGACCACAGGCGTGCATTTTGCCATCGTGGCTTGACTTATAGGCAAAGGTGTTCTGTTCCTGAATGAATAAAGCATCCATATCGGCACGCAGGGCAATTTTTTTGTCACTGTTGCCTGCTGAAAGCGTGGCGACAACACCTGTCTTACCGAGTCCCTGATGAACGTCCAGTCCGAAACTTGTCAGTTTATCAGCGATAAATTTTGCCGTTTTGGTTTCTTCAAAAGCTGTTTCGGGAAACTGATGAAGATGCTGGCGCCATTGGCGCATGTCTGCGTGGAGTTGTTGTATATCTTTTGCTATAGCCATGGTAAACGGTCTGAATCTAATAAT
>NQJG01000195.1 GCA_002256465.1 Methylococcaceae bacterium NSP1-1
CGGCAAAAGCATAACTAACATCGTTCGTGTGGTTTTAAAAAAGGGAACCCACCCAATAAGGGTCTTCCCTTTTGTTTGGCTTCCCGAATCTTAATCACAAATTAAAGGCCAATTATCAAGATTAACCATCCGTTCACTTGAAACCGGTGCTGTCTCTTCTTGGCCGTGAGTTGCCCGTCATCAACGCATCAATATCAACGTCAGCTATATAAAAAAAGGATAAGTCAGTACCCCACCCGAACCGTTGCATTCTTGAAATATTTTCATTCATTCCAGTCAGGATATTGCTCTGGTGGTTTACCGTGTTGTTCAATAACTGTTGGCCCTGAACAGCTGGTATCTTTGCTTTCAATTGACTCTACAATCAATTGAAACCGCCAATCGTCACCAAAATCAAAATGAAATGTAAGTTCCATGCCTTTATAAATAGGTAATTCACCGATTACACAATCAGTAGTACAAAGCTCATCACTCTCTACATAAGGATGGACAACGCGTTCGGTTATTCCATAACGGTTTTTATAAATAAATTCATACAAATGATCATTATCGAAATTAAAGGCGCTTAAAATACTACCCGCTAACGCTTCAAGACTGGTGGTGCCTGGAGCAGCTATTTTTCGATAAGCTGATCCGAGACTGACTTTAAAAACATAACTGCTATGCTGTATTTCTTCAATCTCAGGCTCCTTTAAGTTTTTTTCCAAAGCGGGAATATAGGTTTTTAATTCAGAATCCCATAACTCAATCAGATCATAATCTGATTGATCATTAACATGCTCATCGAATGAAGTGAGGTGTTTGGAAAAAAGATTTAATAGCGCACGCCCCCATGTAGTTGGAGTAATGTTCACGATGGGCCAGTTTTCTCCACTCAAGGCGGCGTCCTGTTCAATTCGAATAAAACCGAATAACTCCATCAGCGCAAGATTATGAAAGCCAGGTCTGTATCGAAGATAGTCGAAATCATGGGGTTTCTCTTTAAGGCTGAAACCATCGTTCAGCGCGTTTTGAAAGAAATACAGGCAGTCATACAAACCGTTATAGTAATCCCTCTCTCCGATTATTTCGGCACTGCCTCGAAGCCACCACGCATGAAATAAAGCAAAATAACGTTCCGTTGGATTCAACGATGCCCAGTCAGTCAATGCTTTATTATCCAGCATCAATTTCGTTTCTTTCTTTTCAAGAGTGATTTGCGTTAATCCTGATGCTCTCAGCAAAAGATATAAAGCATTGATGCGAGGAAAAGATTTTTGCTGGGGTCGTTTCAGCTTCACGTCTAAAGGAATAGACATCAGTTGATTGAGTTGCGGAAGCAATTTGATAGCAATTAAATGATTTTTTCCAGAGACAGGAATACCTGTAGAGCCGATGAAATCGAGCAAGGTAGAAAAATCCTTTAGCAGGGTTCCTGGTTCGTTATCACTGAATGTCTGATTTTTTAAACAGTGAATTTGCTCCGGTGACAGTGTAGCTTTTATCTTTTTCATAAAGTATATTTTAGTAATGGAAGTGTAACTGTTCAGCGACCACCATCAAGGTGTAAAAACAGGATTTTCCTCAATCGATTTTAGACACTGATCCATCGAAATATCCTGACACACTTCAAACCATTGTTCGTTATGCCGCATGTATGCAAGATTAAACTTGTTGTCAGCAACATATTCCATGCGTGCAAATTTAGTTTCAAAGGAGGGCGATAGTGCATTCGGGCTCGGGCAGTTATAGGTTGCACAAAAATAAAAATAATTCCGGTACCATTTGCTATGAATATCGGCAATATAGTTGTAGTCGTCAGTAGTTGGGGCTGGTTTCACATACCGGGGTTTAATAACATCATCAATGAGCTTGTCGGCTTTTTCTTTTAGCATTGCTTGCGTCGAACCAGGGACGGTCGGCTTAATTTTCTTGGGGGGAGTAGCTGACCATGATCTTTTATTAACCATGCGTTAAGTCCTTAAATTAGTGAAATTTGGTTCGATACAAAGTATAACCTGCTCATAATTTAAAGCTTAGTGATGAAGACAACTGTCGTAACGAAGTTACATAGACTTCACCGCCCACTAAGGTCGACGGTTGCCGTTCCCGGTTGTTAACCACCTAAAGATATTCAAATATATTTTGCATTGCCTTAGCCCTGCTTTGATAGTGGCGGTACTGGCTTACGTTACTATACGGTGTATAGGCAGCATGAGTGGTAGTCAGAGGCTTCGGAAATTGGAACCTGAAACAATGCTGATATATAATAAACCAGATCTTGTTCTTAGCCCATATTTAGCACATTTTTACGAATTCCCCCTATTGGCAAAACATAACCTATTGTTTTTGTTGTAGTTATAAATATGACGTCATTTGCAGTGTCATAATGGTTTTCTATATCCCCTTACGCGTTCGCTCAGTCTGCGCTATCTTCGCAGCATGTATATACGTCGAATCCACACTAACCACGCACTGAAAAACGCATCATCAAGCTTATCAAATATAAAATTTGGTGGAGGCGGGGGGAATTGAACCCCCGTCCGCAAGCACTCCGCCATAAGGTCTACATGCTTATCTCGCTCTTTAATTTAGCTGATGACTACCCGTCGAGCCAAGAAAATCATCAGCGATTCCGTAAGGTTTTAGCGCATCCACACCGGACGGATTTCAGCGCGATCTTATGTAGATGACCTCTGAGCGTTCAGCGAACTGAACTCCACCCGCATAAGCACAGATGGTCAAAGGAATGGTGCTGGTTTTAAGCAGCTAAAGCCATTGAGTAGTTTTCGTCATTTGCGAATACTTTTTTTCTGTAGATTTTACGAGGTGTACAGTCCTCGGCATGCACTTAAGGTTTCGCTACCCACGTCGAAGCCATGTCGCCCCCTGTGGTTTACAGCCTATTAGAGTTAGTCTTTACAAATAAGTTCAATAGCTAACATAATAAATCAGCCGATTATTTTTAGCGCCAATCTTATTTTATTTCTAATGCCGGCGGCAGCGCAAAATATGTCTGCCGCTGGCGTTTGTATTTAGATAACGCTTACATTT
>NQJG01000196.1 GCA_002256465.1 Methylococcaceae bacterium NSP1-1
TTGCAGCATCAGGTTTGCAATTAACCGGCTGGGTTGGTTTGCCGACATTTTCCCGCAGCCAACAGGATATGCAGTTTTTCTATGTCAACGGTAGATTGATAAGGGATAAGCTGGTTTCCCATGCGGTTAAACAAGCCTATCAGGATGTATTGTTTCATGGGCGGCATCCGGTCTTTGTTTTATATTTGACACTCGACCCAACTCTTGTTGATGTCAATGCGCATCCGGCAAAGCTGGAAGTCAGATTTAGAGAGGGCCGTCTGGTTCATGATTTCTTATTTACAGCACTGCATCGGTCACTGGCCGACATAAGACCTGAACACAGCGTAGTTTGTATTAGCGAAAATTCGCTAGACTCTCTACCGATGGACCTAAACCAACAATCTGCAAATGAATTGACACCTCAGCAAACACCCCCGGATTTTGACTCGAAACCACTTTATAATCAAAGGCCGCCGCAGCAAACGTCACTGCCTTTAACAATAGCAGAATCGATAAAGGCATACGCGGCATTGTACCCGGAAGAGCAGCCCTTACAAAAACAGCAACAGCCTATACCCCAGAAACAGGATATTCCACCGTTAGGCTATGCTATTGCGCATTTGCACAACATTTATATACTGGCTGAAACTCCTAATGGCATTATCCTGGTCGATGCCCATGCCGCACATGAACGGGTTACCTATGAGCGATTGAAACAGCAATATCAACAGGGCTCTGTACCAAGCCAGCCCTTGTTGCTACCTATCAAGATAAACGTCAGTTCTGCGGAAGCCGATTTGGCAGAACAGGAACATGAATTCTTTATTTCTCTGGGGTTTGAACTTAACCGGTCCGGACCTGAAACCATCATTCTTCGTTCAACACCTGCTTTATTGGGTAATATCGATAAAGAGACATTGATACGGGATGTGCTGGCCGATATAACCGAACATGGCACGAGTCAGCGTATCCAAGAGCAATCAAACCATCTATTGGCAACTATCGCCTGTCATGGCGCTGTTCGCGCACGTCGCCGTTTGAGCATAGACGAGATGAACGCCTTGTTGCGAGATATGGAACAAACCGAAAGAATAGGACAATGCAATCACGGCAGGCCCACATGGATAGAATTATCGACAAATGACCTCGATAAATTTTTCTTGCGCGGCCAGTAATAAAATATAAAGCATTGGATAATGGGTGTACATTTGCCATCTATTAGCCGATGATAAACCCAAAAGTCAGCAGACGTAAAACCAACAGGCAAAGTCTACATATTGTCATATATTTATGTGTTCAACTCCTATCGCGATTAGAATCGAATGCCTGATAGGGGTAGAGAAGGCTACTAACCTCCCCTCCCTCCAAACCGTGCGTGCGGTTTTCCCGCACACGGCTTTCCAGTCGAGAATTTCCTCATCGGGATTGACAAGCCATAGCATGAGCTTCTTTCATAGTGAAAAGCCCATGCTTGGTGAAATACGCATTTGGCATAAGTTGATGTAGGTGTTTTGAGCGTCCAAAACCCGCTTGTCCTGTTCTTTGCTTGTTTCTCAGGCTGCGTAATCGTCGCCTGATAAAACCATCTATCCCTGAAAACGTCCATTTGTGAGCGTGCTTAAAATAGTTGAACCAGCCTTTAAGCATGGGGTTAAGGTCTTTTATTATCGTTTTCATACTGTCCCCGCGTGACCTTCTGGTCTTGTTTCTGATTTTGTCTTTTAACGCTTTCAGGCTTTTCTTTCTAACCCAACGCTTCCCCGCTTCAAACCGGTAACCCAGAAATTCAAAGCCTTGTCCTTTTACCAAGCAATTCCCCACATGGGTTTTATCTGGGTGCAAGGTCAATCCTTTGTCATCAACCCATTGCTGGGCTAATGCCAGCGCGTTTTGAGCGTCTTCCTGGCTTTGGCAGAGAATGACAAAATCATCCGCATATCTAACCATCGTGTACCCTGCTTGCATCATCAGTTTATCCAATGAATGCAAATACAGATTAGCTAGCAAAGGGCTAACAACCGCCCCCTGTGGGGTTCCCGCGGTAGGTGTCCAGCGCTTCATACCGTCCAAAATGTCTTGCTCCAAGTACGTTTGTAGCAGCTTTAGGACTTTGCCATCGCTGATAAACTTCTCAACTTCAGCCATTAGCTGGGCATGGGGGATCGTATCGAAGTAACTTTTCAGGTCAGCATCGACCACCCACGTTTGCCCTGCCTTCAGGCATCCATCAACCGCTCTTAGCGCAAGTTTACAACCTTTTAGTGGTCTAAACCCATAACTGTGCTCAACAAACTCGTTCTCAAAAATAGGCTCAATCACCATTTTCAGAGCCGTTTGCACGATTCGGTCTTTAACCGCTGGAATACCTAATGGACGTTCACCACCTCCAGCTTTGGGAATGAATACCCGTTTGACTGGCAGCGGTTGATAACTCCCCTCTTTTAACGCTTGCTGTAACTCAAGCAGATATTGCTCCTGCTTCACTGCAAAACGTTCAATGCTCATTCGGTCTACACCATGACTACCCTTATTCTTCCGCACTTGTTGCCAAGCCGCTTGTAAAGTTACCAACGCATAGACTTTATCCATCAAACTAAACCATTTGCCGCCTTTTACGCCGTTTTCCAGCGCTGTCAACATAGGTTTCGTCCATATTGATGCTTCTACCCACAACCAGCGGTCATAGATGTCTGTTTCTTGTTTAGTTGTTTCCAACACTGACGAAATAGCTTGTTTCAACTGCATAATATGTCTTTCTCCTATTTCTCTTCCTACCCTCCTTCGCTCGTCACGGCTTTGCTTACCGTGATTCTTTCAGTGGATTGGGCGTATAACAGAGATGGGGTTCACACAACGCCTTGTTGTTGGAGATTTTTTTTTCCGCTTCTCCAGGGAGCGAATTTTTTTCTCTCTGTCAATCTACTGATTCACTACTATAAGGGCTCTGACTCCTGCCACCGTCACCTCGGCGGCAGGTCTCCCCACTTACTTCAACTTACCTTCCGGACATTCCGCTCCCAACCACTTGGTAGGCCCAGT
>NQJG01000197.1 GCA_002256465.1 Methylococcaceae bacterium NSP1-1
TCTGAAAGAACGTTTATCCGGTGGCAAAACTCGTGTTGTGGCTATTTTCAGGCTGGGAAAACCTTTATGTGTTAATGGAGAAGCATGTATCGAAACCGGTGACGAAGTATTTTTAGTGGCGCCTCGCAATGAGGTGCTGCGAGTATTGAAAGAGCTGAATAAGTGGGAGCCTCCATTAAAGCGCATTATCATCGCTGGTGGCGGACATGTCGGTAAACGTCTGGCGTTGGCTTTGGAAGATGACCATCAGGTAAAGGTAATTGAAAAAGATCCAAGACGGGCAAACAAAATTGCCAATGATCTCAATAATACGGTAGTGCTTTTAGGTGATTGCGCCGATGAATCGCTGTTATTGGATGAATCCATAGATAGCGCAGATTTGTTTTGTGCGATTACCGATAATGACGGTGTCAACATTATCTCTGCTTCTTTGGCAAAGAGCTTGGGGGCACGCAAAACGATCTGTCTGCTTAATCATATTTCATATACTAAATTATTGCCGGGTACGGGTATTGATGTCACCGTGTTGCCTAATCAGGAAACGCTGGGCAGTATTTTAAAGCATGTGCGTCGCGGTGATGTAGCGCAAGTCACTTCCCTTTGCGGAGGTACTGCCGAAGCAATCGAAGCCATTGCACATGGTAATAATGCTGAGGATTCCGTCGTTGGCCGACGTGTGGATACGATCAATTTTCCGGAAGGCATTGTGATGGGAGCTTTGATTCGCAACAACGAAGTTATTTCGATACACCATGACACAGTATTTGCAGAAAACGATCATGTCGTGATGTTCGCGATGGATAAAAGACTGGTCAGCAATATCGAGAAAATCTTTCAACCTCTTACATAATTTCAGTAAAGGTGCATGGCAAAGGATCCAAGACAGACATTTTTATTATTTTTTCATCTTGAGCCTTTATCTTTTTTGATACTGCTTTAACTTTAAATGCTTCCATGAATGTCATTCTTACTATCGTCCATATCTTCGGCCTGGTCACCATGGGCTTTAGTGGCCTAATGAGCACTTGCCTGATAACATCAAAAATTGCCAATGATGGTGCTACTAACGCATTTTTCGAAGGCACTTTGATTACTTTGCTGCTAGGTGCGTTGATGTTTTTTCCAACGTTGCGGACGCCCAAAAAAGTATCGAGACAAGCCGGCTTTTTATTGGTGGCACTTACCTGGTCATTAACCCCGGTATTTTGTACCATCCCGTTGATGATTTACATGCCAACACTCAGCTTTATTGATGCTTATTTTGAGACGGTTTCCGGTCTCACGACGACGGGCGCAACTATCTTTAGCGGCCTTGACCAGTTACCGATGTCGATCAACCTTTGGCGGCATGAATTGTGTTGGATAGCGGGGATGGGTATCATTATTTTTGCGGTAGCCATTTTGCCAATCCTGGGTATCGGCGGTATGCAATTGTACAAAGCGGAATCGCCGGGAACCGTCAAGGAGTCTGATTTGCCTCCGCGCATAGCCCAAACAGCGAAAGCCTTATGGATGGTGTATGCAGGCTTCACGGTGGCTTGTATTATTGCTTTACGCCTGGCCGGGATGAATTGGTTCGATGCAATCTGCCATGCATTTTCCGCAATGAGTCTGGGCGGGTTTTCTACACATGACAGCAGTGTTGGATTTTTCGATTCGTTGTCTATTGAGATGGTACTGACAATTTTCCAATTGTTGGCGGCTATTAATTTTGCGACCCATTTCGTAGCACTTCGAAAGCAATCATTTAAGCCATATATTGATGATAGAGAAGCTAGAGCTTTTCTCGCGCTGGTCTTGGGAAGTTGTGTTTTAGCAGCATCGGTATTGTGGCATGCAGGTACTTATTCCGATTTTTTCACCGCCTTGCGCTATGCTACGTTTAATTTAGTCACTATCGCCACGGATTGCGGCTTCGCCAATCAGGATTTCAATCAGTGGCCTATTTTTGTGCCGATGTGGATGCTGTTTTTGAGTTGTCTTTCTGCCTCTTCCGGCTCTACGGGCGGCGGTATTCGTATGATTCGAACCATTATCTTAATGAAGCAGGCGCGCCTGGAGATGTTTAAATTCATTCACCCTTATGCTATTAAACCCATGAAAATAGGTGACATGATAGTCAGTAATAATATTATTACTTCAGTGACTGGATTCATTTTCCTGTATTTCATCTGTATCGTTATTTTGGTGTTCGCGTTGCTGTTGAGTGGACTGGATTTTACAACTGCGCTCTCTGCTATCATCGCTTGTTTTAACAACGCTGGTCCCGGATTAAATGAAGTGGGCCCTGCGACAAATTACGCCAGTTTGAGCGATTATCAAAAAGCTGTATGTACTTTTGCAATGCTTTTGGGGCGGGTGCAAATATTCTCCATCGTTATTTTATTCGTGCCGGAATTTTGGAGAAAGTAGAGATGCAATTTACACAGTGACTGATTCATCAAGATTATTTTTTGCATTATGGCCTGAAAATCAGACTAGACTGGAACTGGTGCGATTAAGTCGGTCTATTGAGGCAAAAGGATTCAGGCCGTTGCACCCGCAAAACGTCCATGTCACGCTGGTGTTTTTAGGGAATGTTGATGTGGCTTCCGAATTATTAATTAAACGCAGCGTCGCAGGTATTTCTGCCAAGCCTTTTGTCTTGACCTTTGATCAATTGAGTTATTGGAGTAGACCGAAGATTTTATGTCTTACCTGTTCACAATTAGACGATGAGGTGGAAATGTTGGTAGACGCGTTGAATAGGGAAGTTGCAAGTTGCGGTTTACAAACTGATACCAGACCTTATAAGCCGCATATTACCCTGGCCAGACATGCCCGGTATTTGCCGGACATAAAATTGGAGCCGATTGTTTGGCGTGCCGAATCCTTTTGTCTGGTTGAATCGTGCAGTGAACCGGAAGGAGTTTGCTATAAAGTGAGGGAGCAATGGCCTTTTATCAAGCCAATAACTTAGCTGAACTCATTATTTGCAGAATTTAGACCTGTCAGGTTTTAAAAACCTGACAGGTCTAGC
>NQJG01000198.1 GCA_002256465.1 Methylococcaceae bacterium NSP1-1
CCGGATATGTTTGGTAGCTTTGTTGGCGGTTTTGTAATAATCCGGCTTGATCCATGTAGTAGTAAATCCCGCCAGCCAGCAATATTGCTGCTATCACGGCAAAACTGATTTTCCACCAACTGTAAGGACGCTCACCCTGCACTTCTCCGGTTCGGCCATTAATCACAAACCGGTAGGATTTGTTTTGATAACGAAAGGCGGCAGACCAAACCGGCAGCAGACAATGCTTATATGTCGTGGCGTTGTGACAGGTTTTAGCCTGATGAATACGCTGATGATCGCCGCCGATAGCCAGCGCGATATCGCGGTAAATCACACTGTCCATCACTTGCTTGGCGTAGTCGAAACCTTCGTTGAGCTCGACTTGATAGTATTCACTGCGAAAACCGCTAAGGTAATGTTCGTCATATGGAATCAATTGCTCCAAGTCCCAGGGCTGCAAGGCATCGATTATTTTGCGCGGTAAAGAATTACTCGCCCCGATCAATACATCATCAAAAAACCGGCTGACTTGTCCGCTCACGGGTGTCCAGTGAATTTGGGGGACTCTTCTGATTTCGGTCACCATCCGGTTATCCCGCATCACTTGGACCTGTTGCTCGACATAATAAACATCGCCCCGCTCGCCCATGTAATCAGTTACGGTATCGCTGTCGAAAGTCCAGTAAGGCAGGTAAACGCCGGTTAATTTGGCATCGCTACGGGCGTATTTTTTAACGGCATTGGGGGCAAACCACAAGCCCTGGATCCAGCGCTGAAATTGCCGCCGGGCGCTGGATTCCTCAATTTTAAAAGGCAGTAACGATTTGGGCTGTATGGGTTTTGTTTGCGCCGTGGCCGTGACAATAGGGGTGCCGCAGAACGGGCATTCTCCGGCATGAACGCTGGCTTCAAACTGGAAGCCGGCGCCGCATTCGTCACAATGGATTTGCGGTTTGGCAGGTTCCATACGCGGCTGCGACAATTGCCGTAGCGCTTCCTGCAAGTCATATTCTTCAATGCGTCCGGCGCGGTGTTCAATATGATTTTCAAAGCCGCAATAGTCGCAAACCAGTGTGCTGGTTCCAGGCGCGTATTTAAGCACCGCACCGCATTGGGCACAGGGAAAACGGTCCAGAAATTTTTCGCCTTTATTGCTGGCTACAGTGCTCTTATTCAAGCGTTAGGCAACGGTGGAGGAACGGTAGCAAAAGCAGCAGACAGCTCGGCTATTTTTTCCGCCGGCGTCCATTCGGCCAAATCGGCATGCCAGAGCAGAGTGGTGCGATTAATTTCACCGGTTTTGATTTTTTGCTCGACCACTGACCGGTCAAAAGGTCCTTGTTGCTGTCCACCGATAGCAGCATAATAAATAGCTGATGAAGGCAGCGGCGGCGGTTTTATCGATGCCTGACCTGACGTCTGCGCTGAAAAGGCCTGGGCCATTTCCCGGGCTACAGCAAAGCCCATGCCCATACCCATGCCTTCATTGGCGCCGCCACTGGGATTCTTCGCTGCCGCTTCGATCGCTTCAGCCGTCTGAAACTGCGTGTAACGGCCCAAGTCACCGATAATACCCATGCTGGTACGTTTATCCAGGGCCGCCTCCACTTCCGGCGGCAAGGAGATGTTTTCAACCATCAGTTGCAACACATCGAGCCCATAAGCGGCAAATTCGGGACTGATTTTTTGGGTAATGAAGTTACTCAAGGTTTCATAATTGGCTGCCAAATCCAGAATGGGAATACCGGATTCACCGATAATACCGGCAAAGCGTGCCACGATCAGATTGCGGAGCTGGTCGCTGATTTCACCGGTCTGAAAATGGCCATCGGTGCCGACAATTTCTTTGATAAAAACAAGCGGGTCTTTGATGCGAATGGAGTAAGTACCGAAAGCGCGAAGTCTGAGCGGGCCGAATTCCTTGTCGCGCAGCATGATCGGGTTTTTGGTACCCCATTTCAGATCGGTGAAGCGGCGCATATTGAAGAAATAGACCTCTGCCTTGAATGGACTGGAGAAACCGTGCGGCCAGCTCTCCAAAGTCGTAAGCACCGGCATGTTGCGGGTTTCGAGCTGGTAAAGACCGGGCTCGTAAACATCGGCAACTCGGCCTTCGCTGACCAGCACTGCCGTTTGCGATTCCCTGACCGTCAGCATCGCGCCGTATTTTATTTCATTGCCGTAGCGCTCGAAGCGATACACCATGGTATCGCTGCTATCGTCGGTCCATTCGATAACATCAACAAATTCGCCTAAAAGCTTATCAAAAATACCCACGCTGTTGCTCCAATCTTTGATTAAGGGGTGTTCACGCCGGTTGCTTTCGCCTGCGTTGAGGCCAGTGTTTTGCGCAATTCGTTTTCACATTCCTGCAACTGAATAACCGCTTCGGCGCGCATTTTTTTACCCTGATCGGCAATTTGCAGGCTTTCTTCTATCGTCGCAATCAGGGTTTGGTTAGCCTTTTTTATCACTTCAATATCAAAAACACCGCGCTCCAGTTGTTTGCGGGTTTCTGCATTGGCCAGTTTGAGATTTTCCGCATTGGCAGCCAGTAAGTCATTGGTTAAATCGGTCGCGGCTTTAACGGTTTCGGCTGCTTGCGATGAACGAAAAATGGTTACTGCCGTCGCCAGTTGTTGACACCATAACGGTACGGTGTTGACGATCGTCGAATTGAATTTAGATACCAAGCCTTTATCATTTTCCTGCACCAGCCGGATGCCTGGCAAGCTCTGCATGGAAACCTGGCGAGTCAGGCGCAGATCGTGCACCCGTCGTTCCAGATCGTCACGGGCGGCACGCATATCGCGCAAGTTTTGTGCGGCGATAATTTCCTGGCTGGTTTCAGCCTGTTTGGCCTGCTCAGCAATAACCGTGTCATCAAGCTGCCGCAGCTTTTCTTCACCGGCAGCAATGTAATCTTCCAGCGTATAAAAGTACTCCAGATTGGCCTGATACAGTCGGTCCAGCGAAGTAATATCGGTCAGTAAACCGGTTTTATGCTTTTCCAGCTTGTCGGTGATGGTATCAAT
>NQJG01000199.1 GCA_002256465.1 Methylococcaceae bacterium NSP1-1
GGAAGTAATTGCAATGGCGCATGTGGATTCGCCATTTGATTTCAGTTTTGCCAAGCCGGGAAGAATGCCTAATCCCCTATTGACGCTTGATAAAGCCGATATAGGCTATGGGCAATGCTGCGTGATTAAACAGGCGAGGTTATCGATTTCGCCGGGTGACCGTATCGGGCTCTTGGGGCCAAACGGCGCGGGTAAATCCAGTTTAATTAAAGTGCTTGCAGGTGATATGTTGCCGTTATCGGGTAAAAGACAGGAAGCCGAAGCATTAAAAATCGGTTATTTCGCCCAGCATCAATTGGAACAATTGCAACTTGATGAAAGTCCTTTATGGCATTTGCAAAAGATAGACAAGCAGGCAACTGAAAAGGATTTACGGAATTTTTTAGGCGGTTTTGATTTTCAAGGCGACAAGGTTTTAGAAGTGGTTAAACCGTTTTCCGGTGGTGAGAAAGCACGTTTGGTATTAGCATTGCTGGTTTATCAAAACCCTAATCTGTTGCTGCTGGACGAACCGACTAACCATTTGGACCTGGAAATGCGTCATGCCTTGAGTGTGGCGTTACAGGGCTACCAGGGCGCTATCGTGGTGGTATCACATGACCGGCATTTATTGCGCTCAGTTACAGATCAGTTATTATTAGTCGCGGGTGGCAAAGTACAGCCCTTTGATGGTGATCTTGACGATTATCGACTATGGTTGACCGAACAGAAAAAAGGCGATGAAAAAGCTGTCGATGAGGTTGCACCAACGGTATCACGCAAAGACCAAAGAAAGCTGGAAGCAGAACGCAGGCAAAAACATAAACCTTTGTTTGATGCGTTGAAAAAAGCGGAAATGGCCGTTGAAAAATATCATAATGAACAACGCCAGTTGGAGCATCAATTGGCGGATCCAGCGATTTATGCCGAATCAGAAAAAGCGCGTTTAAAACAGATACTGGAAAAAAAGGTGCAAGTCGACAAGGCGCTGGATGAAGCGGAAATGGCGTGGATGGAAGCAGAAGAAAAAATTGAAAACGCTAACTGATGGCATAAGTAATCGATCAAAAGTTTTTTAACATACGTGGTAAATATTAAAGGTAAATTCAATGTTTGACATCATAAAGCTGGTATTTGATATTTGCCTGTTTAAAAAAGGTCCTCAGGATTTGCCCTATTCTGCCTGGCTGCCTCGGCTTTTGTTAGTTGTTTATGTCTGCATCCGGGTATTGATGTTAAGCATCCATTTTGATTGGCTTAATGTGCTATTACAGGTCTTTGTCGACCTTCTTCTGGTGACTGGTTTTGTCTGGATAATATTATATCTTGCTCGAAAGCTGGGGCGGTTTTATCAGGTACTATCCGCCGTTTTAGGTACGGATGCTATGATCAGTTTTTTTGCCCTGCCCGGAATGGCCTCAATGGAGACCAGGCAAGGTGGATTATTGGTGTTTTTGGTAATGCTTGGTTTAATTGGCTGGCATTGGGCGGTTATCGGGCATATTATTCGCAATGCGTTGGAGCAAAGCCTAAGTTTTAGTTTAGGTCTGGCGTTTTTATATCTACTGGGATCTTATCAGGTGATGGCTTTATTGTTTCCTGAAGTTGCCGGTGTTAAATAGAGAGGGAGTCATGGAAAACTATAAACATATATTATTGGCGGTGGACTTTTACGAACACTGTGAAGCCGTTGCAAACAGAGCGAAGAATATAGCTATAAAATATCAGGCAAAACTGAGTATTATTCACGTGGTGGATAGTTTGCCGATTACTGATGCCGGTTATGGGACGGATATTCCTTTCAATATGGATTTAACCACTGAGTTGATGGCCGGAGCGAAAAAGAGGCTGGCTATACTGGCTGAAAAGCTGGGTGTTACTCAAGATAGGCTATGGCTGGAAATGGGCAGCCCCAAGACAGAAATAGTCAGGGTTGCAGAAGAAAACAAGGTGGATTTAATTGTAATTGGCTCACATGGTCGACATGGATTGGCTTTATTACTTGGCTCGACCGCTAATGGGGTGCTGCATCATGCTAATTGTGATGTGTTGGCTGTACGTTTGCAGAATGATTGATTTAAGGTAAATAGATGATTGGACATATTGAAAGTTATGATCCCGATAGCAAAACCGGGGTAGTAAAAAGCGAAGAAAACTCTTATACGTTTCATTTAGATGATTGGGTAGCACAAGTACTGCCGGACCCGGGTGATGACGTCAACTTTGACGCAGAAGGAGCGATAGCGCGCAAAATTACCTTGGTGGGCGCTTATTTGGCTCCGCCCAAGGCAGTTAAATATAAGTATGTTGCGGCGGTTTTGGCATTATTTTTAGGCTTTACAGGGATACATCGATTTTATTTAGGGTTTTATAAGCTCGGTTTTGCCCAGTTGGCTGTGACCGCTGCAACAGTTGGCTATGGTGCTCTCTGGGGGTTTGTAGAAGCGGTTCTGATTTTCGCCGGCCATATCAATAAAGACGCTAAAGGCCGTCCTTTAAAATAGCTTTTAAAAATACTTCTCGCAAAACTGGAAGGCATAAAAAAGGCTCTTGCCAAATAACAAGAGCCTTTTTTGTAGTTGAACGCTTATTATCCCTTACTTGGGGTAAACATTAACGGCAGTTAAGCCTTTTGGACCAGATTCGATGTCAAAAGTCACGGTTTGGCCTTCAGTCAGCGTTTTAAAGCCCTCGCCCTGAATAACAGAATGATGAACGAAAACATCTTCGCCACCATCAGAAGGTGCTATAAAACCAAAACCTTTAGTGTTGTTAAACCACTTTACAGTGCCTGTTGCCATTTTGAAAAACTCCTAAAATAAATACTTACGGTTAACACAGAACTACAACATTGATAACCGGGACTTCCACTCGTTCAACATCTTTACTCTGCTGAGGTAAATTGTACTGCTATTTTCGACAGGATGCCATTTATTGAAACGTTTTATACAAGCCATCAAGCACCAATGAATTAGGACTGACCATACCGACAACCTTGTTGTTTTCAAGAACTGGTGCCCTGACCAGGTTATAGT
>NQJG01000030.1 GCA_002256465.1 Methylococcaceae bacterium NSP1-1
CTTGATTAACCCAATATTCCAGATTTTTTTGCTAATCAGCTGAAGTGAAAGAAAAATCCCTATTATTCAAGAAACTGTATATCGAACAAGCTTAGATAATGGTTTTAGCCTGAAGATCAGCATGGTAAGAGGATCTGACCATTGGTGCGCTTGCAACTTGCTTAAAGCCTAGTTGCTTTGCAAAAGCCCCATAGTCATCGAATTGTTCGGGGGTAATATAATTTTTGACCGGTAAATGTGCCCTGGTTGGCTGTAGATATTGGCCCAACGTCAGCATTGAGCATCCGTGCGCTAATAAATCTCTCATGACTTGGTATACTTCTTCTTGCTCTTCTCCTACGCCAAGCATGAGTCCAGATTTTGTAGGCGTTTGCGGCTGTGCTTTACCATATTTGCCTAGCAGTTCCAGCGAACCCTGATAATCTGCACCAGGGCGCACTTGTTTGTACAATCTCGGAACTGTTTCCAGGTTATGGTTGAACACATCGCAGGGTTCTTGGGCGAGTATCTCTATGGCTTTATCCATGCGGCCACGAAAGTCCGGAACCAGAATCTCGATTTTTGTAGCGGGTGTTTGTTGGCGAATCTTTTTTATGCACTCGGCAAAATGACCAGCTCCGCCATCTCTTAAATCATCACGATCCACCGAAGTGATGACCACATATTTTAATGCCATCGCTTGTATGGCATCCGCCAGGTTTTGCGGTTCATTTTTATCCAGTGCCAGCGGTTTCCCATGCGCCACGTCACAAAAAGGGCAACGGCGGGTACATAAATCGCCCATTATCATGAACGTGGCAGTGCCATGCTGAAAACATTCAGACAGGTTTGGGCAGGCCGCTTCTTCACAAACAGTGTGCAGTTCACGCTCACGCAATAAGTGTTTAATTTTTGTGATCTCGTCACTGGCCGACAGTTTTACGCGAATCCAGTCAGGTTTACGCAAAACAGTCTCGGCAGGTTCAACTTTTATCGGAATACGCGCCAGTTTTTCAGCACTACGCTGGTGCGATTCAGGAGTAGCGCGAGAAGGTGCTTGAATAGTCATGTTTGTAGTGCCGTGGTGATAGCCTGAATTACAGAGCTTGCAAGTTGATTGGTGCTGATATTTATACCCAGATCAGACAGTTGAGTAACTTTAAGATCTGAATACCCGCAAGGATTAATGTGATCGAAAGGGCGCAAATCCATGTCATTATTGAGACTCAGGCCATGGTAGCTACAGTTTTTTTTAATTCTTAAACCGATAGAGCCGATTTTTTTATCATTAACGTAAACGCCTGGTGCATCAGCTCTGGAAAATGCAATGATACCATGCTGAGCCAAGGTGCGAATCATGGCCTGTTCTAAAAGGGTAACCAATTCGCGTATGTTGATTTTTAGCCGTTCAATATCTAATAAGGTGTAAATAACCAGTTGGCCCGGGCCGTGATAAGTGACTTGTCCTCCCCGATCGGAATTAATGACTGGAATGTTGCCGGTATTCAACAAATGCTCACGTTTGCCGTTCAAGCCTAGTGTGTATACCGGAAAGTGCTCTACGACCCATATTTCATCCATCGTTTCAGGACTACGATTTTGGGTGAATTGCTGCATGTCGCGCCAGATTGATTCATAATTTTGTAAGCCTAGATTTCGTATCACTGCCATGCTGTATAGCTACAAGATGTCTTCAAAATTGTTTAGTTTGAAGCTATTGGCATCCACCCATCAATAAGAATATCATTAACTGACCATGGGCATGCTTCGGGAAAATTGTCCAAGCCAGTTTCTATTGATGCTTGATAAACAGCATCACCCCATACAATTTCCATCCATTCAACATCATTTAACTTTGACTTTAAGCTTGGCACCTGTTTTAAATGAAGCTGGATTGCCTTGCGTTGGTTGCGAATGGTAAGTTGCCAGCTACGTCCCCGCCGTTCCGGTTGAAACTGCCATTTGAGCAAATGCGCGATAAGTAAAGTCATGCGGCTTGCCAACTCACGCTGTTCGCTTTTACCCACGTCCTCTATTTCCTCCGCAATATGTTCCAGATCAAGCAATTCAAATTGCCCTGCGCGTACCAGTTGCGCCTGTTCGTTCGCCCAAGCAACAATGTCAGTTTCGTATCGGGTTGTCGTCATGGCTAACTCCACTCTAAATGAATTGTGTTATTTGAGTATCTCATTAAGCAGAGAGGTTTGAAGGCAGAATCTCTACAATGCCACCAGAACATGAGGATGGTCTGTTAAATCCTGGTAAATAGCATCCAGTTGTTGCTTGCTGGAGGCTTCTACGATGACAGTTACGGCAATGTATGTGCCATCTTTGCTGGGTCTTGTGGTCACTGCTCCCTCTTTAATATCGGGCGCATGGCGACGCACAATTTCTATCACCAACAGGTCGAGCTCCAGATTAGCCTTGCCCATTGCTTTGATAGGAAATTGGCAGGGAAATTCCAGAAGTGTTTCTTCACTCATGACAGGGATTTTTTATAAGCTTGAAAAAGTTGATTCATGGTTTGCCATACCGGGCCGGGCTTGCCATCTGACACTTGTTTAGCATCAAGCTCAACGATCGGGATAATTTCACGCGTAGAACTGGTCACCCAGATTTCGCCGGCTGTTTGTAACGCAGCAAATGGAATTTTGTCTTCACGGCAGGGAATGTTGTTTTTTCGTGCGATATCCAAAATTACATCGCGGGTAATGCCGGGTAAAATGTCATTACCTTTGGGGGGCGTAAATAACACGCCGTCAATAACCGCAAAAACATTACTAGCCGCACCCTCAATCACATAACCGTCTTTTACCAAAAGCGCTTCGGCGCAACCCTGATCTATAGCCTCTTGTCTGTGCAGGATATTACCGAGCAACGTGATGGCCTTTATATTGCAAAATTTCCAGCGACTGTCATCCATAGTGACAGCCTTTACCCCGTTATTTAAACCGGCAAAGGGCACGATAGCAGAGCACATGGCAAAAACAGTGGCGGGCGTATTGTCAGGAAAAGCGTGATCTCTTTTGGGTGCAACACCACGGGTAATCTGTAAATAAATATATTGGTCAAAATTGGCATCCAGCAGGGGAGTCAATATCTCCAGCCATTGCTCACGGGTGTGGGGATTAGCCAAACGAATGCCAGCCAGGCTGTTTTCCAGACGCTCCAGGTGTTCTTGTAAATGAAACAAATGGCCTGAATAAGAAGGAATGACTTCATAAACGCCATCGCCAAATAAAAATCCGCGATCCAGTACCGAAACCTTGGCTTCATTAAGCGGCAGATAGTGACCATTTAAGTAAACTGTTTTATTTTCCATCTTCTGACTTCTCCATCATCATCAAGACGCTGTCAGACAGTCTCTGTATAATGTTGCCTTGTTCAACCGTTTTCAGGGCTACCAGGTCTTTTTCATTAATTACTTGATCTTTAAGAGTGACCTTGACAGAGCCTTGTTTTGCCCCCTCTTTAACAGGCGCCGTGATTTTTTTATCAACGGTAATAACACCTTTAAGGTCGTTGTATTGGCGGCGAGGAATGGTCGCATAAAGATCTTCGGCCAAGCCTAATGGTATGGTTTTTTCAGCCCCTTTCCAGATTCTAGCCTCATTGAGAGGCTTTTTCCCTTCATACAAGCGGTGCGATTCAAAAAACCGGAAACCATAGTTAAGCAATGATTGATTTTCGTTGGCTCGGGCGTTGGCGCTTTTTGCTCCCAAGACCACCGAAATAAGACGCATGTCTTCTCTTAATGCAGAAGCAACCAGACAATAACCGGCATCGTCAGTAAATCCGGTTTTAACGCCGTCAACTGATTCATCGCGTGAAAGCAATTGGTTACGGTTATGCTGGGTAATTTTGTTAAAGGTAAATTCTTTTTGCGAAAACCAGCGATAATAGTCAGGAAATTCCTTGATTAAAGCGGTAGTGAGAATAGCCAAATCACGGGCACTGGTGTAGTGATCATCCATGGGTAGTCCATCACTGTTTTTGAAATGGCTATTTGTCATTCCCAGTCGTGCAGCATGCTGATTCATCATGTCAGCAAATGTAGCTTCATTTCCCGCAACATGTTCAGCCAAGGCGACACTGGCATCATTACCCGATTGAATGATGACACCTTTTAGCAGGTCTTCAACTTTAACCTGGTTACCGAGCTCAACAAACATACGTGAGCCGGATGTTTTCCAGGCCTTTTCGCTGATATTGGCCATATCTTCCAGATGTAAGTGGCCATTGCTGAGCTCTCTAAACACCACATAAACAGTCATTATCTTGGTGAGGCTGGCGGGGGCCAGTCTGGCATCCGCGTTGTTTTCTGCCAGCACTTTACCGGTATGAAAATCCTGTAATATATAAGCAGTGGCGGCTACGTTGGGTGCGGGGGGAGTTGTAATTTCAGCGTTTTCT
The DNA here is from genome assembly GCA_002256465.1 of Methylococcaceae bacterium NSP1-1. Lineage (GTDB taxonomy): Bacteria > Pseudomonadota > Gammaproteobacteria > Methylococcales > Methylomonadaceae > Methylobacter_C. The sequence goes on from NQJG01000030.1 coordinate 4,393, forward strand.
GCGTTTGCCTGAAGGAAGGTAACAAGTAGGCCAAAAAATAAAAATAGGGTAAATTTTTTAAAAGGGTTCATTGCTCTTTGAATCGACAGTAAAACATTATGTTTACATTGTAACACGCGAGCTTTGCGATTGTTTGGTTTCAGTAACAAATTGTGTATCAGTTATGCCAATTCTTGCCAGCTGCTCATTCAGTTGATTAGCAGTGGTTGTTGAGTTTATCGGTCCCATTTGGACTTTATAAAGGGTGGATTTTTTGTAGGTAGAGGGACGAATATCAGGCTCAGGCAAGTCATAAGCGGCAATTTTATTTTTTAATTTCATGGCCTTTTTTACGCTGCCAAAACTGCCAATTTGCAGATATACCTCTTGTTCTTGTGAGGCTGCAATTTGTTGCAATTGAGGTAAGGCTTGGCTGGGTGATATTGCCTTGATTTCTATTGCTCCTGTGCCGTCTTGGGCCATATCCAGAATTTTTGCGGCACCGTAAGACAAATCCATCTCTCTGTTACGGACAAAAGGCCCCCTGTCATTTACTCTGACAATTATGCTGCGATGATTTTCCAGATTAGTAACCTGAGCGTAGGAAGGAATCGGCAGCGTTTTATGTGCTGCGGTCATGGCATACATGTCAAATATTTCGCCGGTAGCGGTTTTTTTACCATGAAATCCGGGACCATACCATGAAGCGACACCCTGTTTTATATAACGGGCAATACGGGGAAGTAGCTGTTCTTGTTGGGCAATCTCATTAGACGCATCATGATTGTTCATTCGCAATGTTGAATGATGTCTTAACTGATGGCTGGCGGCTGCCTGGGGGGTGTGATCGATAGAAACCGGAGTATAAGAAGTAGCGTAGTTGGATTTTATTTGTTCTGTAGAACACCCGTATAGGGCAATCATTAAAATTGTTAATATGAGTTTATTCATGGGAATGTGCCTTTTTTATTTAAAATAGACTGACTTAACTGATAAACAGCCATGGCATATAAAGGACTGTGGTTGTATCGGGTAATGACATAAAAGTTGTCTAATCCCGCCCAGAGTTCTTCGCCTGGTTTTTGTCCAAATGGCTCCTGTTCAAAAGCAAGCAGTTTTACTTTTGTATTTAAAGGTAGTGACCTCGATATTTTTAAGTTGAGCGATTCTAACTCGGAAAGTCTTAAGTCTGGCTTAAGGTCCTTGGTCAATGCAGTTTTATAATTTTCCCCTGTCGCCTCAACAGGAATAGCGATAGCCTGACCGGCCTGCCACTGATGCTTAACAAAGTAATTGGCAACACTGGCAATAACATCACCTTTGTTATGCCAGATATCCCGGTGACTATCATTATCAAAATCAGCTGCATAGGCCCTGAAACTGCTAGGCATAAATTGTGGCATTCCCATTGCGCCGGCATAAGAGCCGACTGGCTCCAGGGGGTTAATATGTTCCTCGCGGCATAATAATAAGAAGTTTTCCAGCTCACTGAGAAAGAATTTGCTGCGTGGTGGATAGGCAAAAGCCAGTGTAGACAGTGCGTCTATTACCCGATAGTTACCGGTCTTTTGTCCATAGGAGGTTTCAACACCGATAATGGCAATAATAATTTCTGCTGGAATACCTGTTAGTTGTTCGACAGCGGTCAATGCCGACTCATTTTCCTGCCAAAATTTAACACCATTGTTGATACGTGCTTCGGTTATAAATATTTTGCGATATTTATACCAAGGCAAACTTTCCGCGGGCGACGAAATCTTTTTGAGAATATCATCTTTTATTTCGACAGCTTGAAACAGCTCATTAAGTTCGGATTCATCGAACTGGTGCGTTGTTACCATTTTGCTGATAAACGGATTATATGATTCTGCATCCTTAATGGTGCTGGTACACGAGACAAGTGCAAAACATAAGACGCAAGATATACTTCTTTTGAACCAGAACACAAGTCGGTAGTTTTGCGCCTTTAGTCTTGCGCCTTTAGCCTTTATTATCTTCATTAGCGTGATCCATATTTTCTATGGGTGTGAATTGACATCAGAATGCCAAAACCAGCTAACAGTGTGACAATGGATGTGCCCCCATAACTGATTAAAGGCAAGGGAACACCGACCACCGGGAGAATCCCGATGACCATGCCGATGTTGACAAAAACATAGACAAAAAAAGTAAAAGCCAAGCTGCTTGCCAATAGCCGGCTGTAGGTATCCTGAGCCTGGGTGGCGATAAATAAACAGCGTGCAATAATTAAAAGATACAGAATTAACAACCCTAAGCAGCCGAATAAGCCGAACTCTTCGGCAAAAACGGCAAAAATAAAGTCAGTAGAGCTTTCAGGCAAAAAATCCAGTTCCGATTGAGTACTGCCCAGCCAACCCTTACCATAAATACCGCCTGAACCAATGGCTATTTTTGATTGAATAATATGATAGCCCCTGCCCAGCGGATCAGCTTCAGGATTTAGAAGGGTGAGTACGCGATCGCGTTGATAGCCGCGCATAAAATGCCAAATGATAGGGGTTAACGAAGCCAGTGCGGTAATAATCCCCAATATAAAGCGCCAGGAAAGGCCGGCAAAAAACAGGACGCCTCCGCCGGAGCTGGCTACCAATAAAGCAGTACCCAGATCAGGTTGTTTGGCTATCAATAAGGTAGGAATTACGATAAGAATCGTAGCTATAAACAGCTGTTTGGATTTTGGCGGCAAGGGGTATTCTGCCAAATACCAGGCGATCATCATCGGCGTAGTAATTTTAATCATTTCTGACGGTTGAAAACGAAAAACTCCCAGATCCAGCCAGCGTTGTGCGCCTTTGCCTATCTGCCCCATTATTAATACGGCAAGGAGCAGAAAAATACCAAAGCCGAACAATAGTGTGGAGTAACGCTTAAACTGATAGGGATCTATATGAGCCAGTACCGTCATTAAAAGAAAGGCCAATCCTATACGGCCAGCCTGGCGCATCAATATATCCATATCCTGGCCACCCGCACTGTAAAGAATTGCAAAGCTCAACAATGAAGTAAGAAACAGGCCAATAAACAGGGGGATATCGATATGCAGCTTTCTAAGGAGATTGCCAAGCACTGAAGGCGGTTCAAATTGCTCACGACGAGTTTCAGTTTTCATGATTTTCCTGTAAAAATTGCTTGATAACCTGCCCTGCGATAGGCGCTGCGACTGAACCACCGTGTCCGCCATTTTCAACAATGACAGCTACAGCAATTTTAGGATCATCTGCCGGCGCAAAAGAAATAAATAGAGCGTGATCACGAAATTTGAAGTCGATGCTATTTTCGTTATATTTTGCATTTTGTTTAATGCCAAGAACCTGTGCGGTTCCGGTTTTACCAGCAATTTGATAACTGATATCTTTGCTAATGCCTTTGGCGGTTCCGCGTGCGCTATGAACAACATTTATCATCCCTTCGATAACAGTATTAATATTATT
>NQJG01000200.1 GCA_002256465.1 Methylococcaceae bacterium NSP1-1
GTCGCGCAACGGCGTGCCGAACGGGGTATCTGGCAACGGCGCTATTGGGAACATACCATTGTTACCGAGCGGGATTATGCCCAACATATTGACTATATTCATGTTAACCCACTCAAACATGGCTATGTAAAACGGGTTTGCGATTGGCCGCATTCAACTTTTCATCGCTATGTTGCCGATGGTATTTTACCGGTAGATTGGTGCGGAGAGATTGCCGATTTACCATCTGTTTCGGAATAATCATACGGATTCCGAATCAATAGGATCAGACTCGATTGATTTTGCTCACACAAATATATGAGGTATAAATATGAAACGTGCATTTACGCTTGAATATTGGCAGGATGACGGATGGTATGTTGGTAAGCTTAGGGAAGTCCCTGGCGTATTTAGCCAAGGCGAGACACTAGAAGAATTGGAAGAAAATATTGAAGATGCCTATAAGCTGTTGATAGAAGAGGAGTTACAAACGAACCATCCTATTTCTCAGGTAAAAGAAGTTTTGGTTGACGTGGGTAACAAACACGATATTTACGCCAATCCAGCAAATGGTAAACAGACTCCCATTCCAAGGCACTCCGAAATTAAGGATACTCTTTGTCAACTTATCAGAAAGCAATTGGGTTTATGAATCTGAAAAAGATAATCTGGAATAATTGGGGGCAGAGGAACACGTAAGGACTATAAAGGGCGATTATTGCACATAAGCGCTAATTCACAGCTGCCATGCATCGCGTGATCGCCCTGCATGAACACTAAAAATTCACTCTAAATTTGAATCCAACCTTTATAATAGATATTTTTGAGGAATTTAGATGAAAATAATCAACTCGTTGCTATTAGTCTTTGCAGTCACTTTTACATCACCCGGGTTTGCCAAGCAACAGCCAATAAAAGCGGATGGATATGATGTCTTGTTTGACGTATTTTTGCGCCCTTTAGGGTTTGTAGAAATAATTGCCGGTACTGCAGCATTTGTTGTACTAAGCCCTCTAACCGCGATTGCATCAATACCCGCGCCGCAGGAGAACGCTTTTGTGGATCTTGCAGACACCTTCATTGTAAAACCTTACAAATATACATTTGTCAGGCCGGTAGGTGACTACAATTACAAGGAAGGACTGGAAAAATAATGGCTCTGCCGCATTAACTACAAAAACGCATATTTTGAGCGAGCAAATATGCCGGACCTGAAAATTAAGAGTCTGCCCGACTTACACTAAAGTACATAATTTCTGTATCTATAATGATTTAAAGATCACTGATTTTATCAGGATAGATTTGAACAAAGAGGGTGCGCGGCCCATTCATTTTTTTGACCACGATAAAAAATTGATTAAATTCAATTTTCTGACCTTCGACAGGAATATCCTGGAGCTTCGACATAATGAGGCCGCCGATTGAGACTTCATCTTCCAGTTCAAGCTCTTCATTTTCAATATCGATTCCCAGTATCCGTTCCAGTGAAAATATCGGCAGGCTGCCTTTGACTATCAGTGTGCCGTCATCGAGTCGGGTCCAGTCATTATTGGTTTGACGGAACTCGTCGCGTATCTCCCCGACCATCGCGCTTAACAAATTATCCAGCGTTATGAAACCCTGCGGCTTTTGCCCTTTTTGTCCAATAATTGCGAAATGTGCTGCTCCCATTCGGAAATGACGGAATACTTCAAGTGCGGATGTATCCGGTGAAATATACTGGACTGGCCGCAGATATTTATGCAAATCCTCAATTGTCTTGCCTCCCTGCTGAGCAAAAAACAAATCTTTCAAATGAATGACACCCAGGACATCAACACCGTTAGTGTCGAAATAAGGATAACGGCTGAACCGTTTGTCATATACAATTTTCAGGTTTGCCTGCAAAGACAGGGAGCGGTGCAATGCAGCAATTTCATGAATCGGGCGCATCAGATCGGAGACTTCCAGCTCACTGAAATCGAGCGTTTTTGCCAGAATATTCCATTCATCGCGGGTAAACAGATCGTCCGGGCCATTGCCTCGCAAAATTAGTTTAAGTTCATCTGCCGAATAATGGGCATCGTGACCATGGACATTACCCAAACCAAATAGTCGCAGAACCAAATTAGCGCTGGAGTTAAGGAACCAGATGACGGGATACATCAGCCAATAAAATCCGTAAAGTGGCGCAGCGCTCCATAAGCCGATCTGTTCAGGATTGCGAATTGCAATCGATTTTGGCGCAAGCTCACCGATTACGATGTGCAGAAACGAAATGATAGTAAACGCGGAAGCGAATGAGATGCCGTGTATCAGTTGCGGCGATGTAACACCAAGCCTGATGAACAAAGGTTCCAGCAGGCCCGCAAATGCCGGTTCGCCAATCCAGCCCAAGCCAAGCGAAGCGAGCGTAATACCTAGCTGGCAGGCTGATAAATAGGCATCGAGTTTTGAGTGTACTATCGCCAGAATGCGTCCACGCCAACCCCGTGTCTTGGCAATCTCGCGAATGCGCGTCTGCCGCAATTTAACGAGACCAAATTCAGCCGCCACAAAAAAGCCATTGAGCGCAACCAGCAATATAGCGACAATGATCAGGAATAGATTAGTCATGTTTTGGGAAGTTTTTTATAAAGTAGATATGGTATCCTTTTTCCAGGGTGTACCGGTTAAATGTTTTCAATGAAATCCCTTTTTTGTTTTAGTAGATGCAAACTTAATCCATCAAAATTTTTTAAGAGATGTTGCTTTTATTATATGAATTCAACTCTCATAAATTTCTTGCAGTGTATTTTCCATGAGCTCAAGCCATGACCAGGCAACAAAAGATTCCTAAAAGCAAGTTTTCCACACCACCGTGGCATCTTTTGGAGCCTTGGCAGACGACTGCATGGCTCAAGGTCGATCCTGAAAAAGGATTGAGTCGCGAGGAAGTGGAAGATCGACTCTCGGCCCATGGCCCGAACGCCATCATGGAGCAGCAACGGCGGGGACCCATTCGGATGTTTTTCGGGCAATTCGCCGATTTCATGATTATCGTGCTGATCATTGCCGGCATTGTGTCGGGTTTGATCGGAGATTTGACAGATACCATCGCCATCATCGTGATCGTTGTATTGAACGCCATCATCGGGTTTGTCCAGGAATACCGTGCAGAACGGGCCGTGGCCGCGCTTATGCGTTTGGCAAGCCCTACCGCCCAAGTGTTGAGGGAGGCTGAAATCAAAACCATAGCGGCGCAAGAGCTGGTTCCCGGGGATCTGGTCATGCTCGAGGCCGGCAATGTCGTCCCTGCCGATCTGAAACTGTTGGATGTAGCGCGGCTCAAGGTGGAGGAAGCCGCGCTGACCGGCGAATCCTTGCCGGTAGAGAAAACGGGCGCTTTAATCCGGGAGTTGGATTCGCCGCTCGGCGATCGACGCAACATGGCTTACAAGGGTACCATCGCGACCTATGGTCGTGGGGTAGGAATAGTCAT
>NQJG01000201.1 GCA_002256465.1 Methylococcaceae bacterium NSP1-1
GGCCTCCTCTGACCCGATTATTGCGCCATTACGGAATCAAACATCCGGCGCAATACGGCTATCGCCTATTGCGCCCTACGGATTGCGTCTTACGCGTTATAACTGTCAGGTCTTTTCGGCAACCGCATAAACCACATTTGCCTGCACTTCTTGTATCTGGGCATTTGCAATGAATGCAAAATTCGCTTGGCGGACATACTCGACCATTTCCGGTTCCATTTGCTCGATGGTACCTCGATAACCTGATCCGAGAAGCATCGTCCACCAGTCTTCCGGTGATGCTACTGGATGTGTTCCTGGCTCGGCCATTACCCATGGCTCAGACGCTCCTCCTTCATTTAATATGGCACTGAGAGTGGACGGCTCAGATATACGATCCCATGGGTTGAATTCTTTGTATAAATCAGGTCTAACATCACGAACTGCGTTCCAAAATACCGTATTGGCTGGTTCAAAGAAATCCGATCCCCATGTGGTAATTGCAAGTTTTCCACCTGGACGCAAGACGCGCCATAGCTCGCGAATAGCTGCCGAAATATCAGGCACGAAAAATATCCCGAACACACAAACTACAGCATCGAAACTAGCGTCGTCAAAGCCGGTATTAAGCATGTCACCAAGCCGAAACTCAACATTATTTAAGCTTTTGTTTTTTGCTTTGGTGCTAGCAAGATTAAGCAATTTTTCGGCAAGGTCGATTCCAATGACATGCCCGGCATCTCCAACTTGTTCAGCCGCCGGTAGCGCGGATGCGCCGCTGCCACAGCATACATCAAGCACCAAGGCGCCAGGTTTCAGATCAAGCCTATTAATAGTGTTGCGACCGAACCGATTCCAAAAGGCATTGGCGGGATGATCGAACAAGTCGGAAGCAGCGTCATAAGTCGCCGCAGCTTTAGCCTTTGCTTCATTCAAATCTGTCATAAGTTTTTCTCTTGTTGCCCAAAGATAGATTCAAGGCAACAAGACAAAAGTTATCCTGCCACCCTTCGCCTTATCGCTATTTTTCCAGACCAATAAAATCCCAAACCTTGTGAGACAGCGTTGAGTTTGAGTGTTCGGGCACGGGTGGACCATTTGGATAGTTCAGTTCATAAACCCGAGTCGCATCCTGGGCAAGATCTAACATATCAAGTTTTGTATAAGCTTCCTGTAAAACCAGTAAGGCATAAGGAATAGCCGGCGTGCGTGGATATTTTTCAATGACAGTAGATGCCCTATTGGCGGCGGCAACATAAGCTTTACGTTTCATGTAATAGCGAGCAACGTGGACTTCATACATTGCAAGATTATTTTTAAGTGCAATCATTCGCAACCTGGCATCGGGTACATATTTACTTTGCGGGAATAAGCGTATCAGTTCTTCAAAATTCTTTAAGGCATCACGGGCAGTTCCCGGATCGCGTTGTGAGGTATCCGTCGGCAGGAATCGATCAATAAAGCCTATACCCCGATTGTAATTAACCAGGCCTTTTAGATAATAAGCGTAATCTACGCCGGGGCTGCGAGGATTCATTTTAATGAAGCGGTCTGCGGCAGCAATTGCCGAGTCAGGATCATTATTTTTGAAATAGGCGTAAGCAATGTCCAGTTGCGTTTGGGCGGAATCTTCCCCGAAAGGGTAACGGGATTCAAGGGCTTCGTAAAGTTTGATGCCTTTATCATAATTGCCGGCATCTACCGCTGCTTTTGCTTCGGTGCGAAATTTCTCGGCAGTCCAGTTGACGTATTCATCTTCATCTGATGAGCTGGAATCACTGGAGAAGAGTTCTTGAAGTGTTCCGCAGCCTTGAAGAGACAGGCCTAAACAGCAAATAAATAAAAATTTAATTAAAATTAATCGCATAGTACTAACGACACGTTGTAATATTAGAGGTTTTCTCGCAGGATAAACGGCGATACTTGAAATGGCTATGTTATCCCGCGAGTATAACTTAACAATGGGTTATTCAGAAGAACTTGTTATGACAAGATTAACAGCAGAAGTGCCATATGAAATGGCGGGTATGCGTTTGGATCAGGTACTTGCCGAACTGTTTGCGGATTATTCGCGAAGTAAACTGCAAACCTGGGTTAAATCCGGGCGGGTACTGGTAAACGGCTTAACGCTTAAGCCAAAAGACAAGCTTGAGGGTGGCGAAGCGATAACGCTGGATGCCGAAGCGGAAGTGGTGGTGATGTCTGAAGCGGAAGCCATTCCTTTAGATATCGTTTTTGAAGATGAAAGCCTGTTAATTGTCAATAAGCCGGCAGGCTTGGTGGTTCATCCGGCAGTAGGAAACTGGCACGGCACGTTGTTAAATGCCCTGCTAAACCATGATTCCAATCTGGAGACATTGCCCAGAGCAGGCATTGTGCACAGGATTGATAAGGAAACCAGCGGCTTGCTGATGATTGCAAAAACCTTGCAAGCGCATAACAGTCTGACGCAACAGCTCCAGGAGCGGGAAATTACCCGGGAATATTTAGCAATTACCCGGGGACGAATGACGGCGGGAGGTACAGTAGATGAGCCTATTGCGAGACATCCTACTGATCGTAAACGCTATGCGGTAAAAGAATCCGGTAAATTTGCTGTCACGCATTATCGTGTGGTGCAGCGTTTTACAAGGCATACCCTGATTCAGGTTAAGCTGGAAACGGGGCGTACTCATCAAATTCGCGTACACATGGCTCATATTCGTTATCCACTACTGGGTGATCAAGTTTATGGTGGGCGTTTTCAAATGCCGGCCGATTGCAGTGAGCGGCTGGAAAAAGAATTACGCAGCTTTAAGCGGCAGGCATTACATGCAGCAAAATTGGGTTTGCAGCATCCTGTAACGGATGAATATTGTGAATGGGAGCAACCTTTACCCGAAGACATGACCCGGCTACTGGCCGCTTTATCTGATAATGAACAAGACTAAACACTGGCTAGTCCCCGACTGGCCCGCACCCGCTAATATTCATGCAGCGACCACCTTGCGGAC
>NQJG01000202.1 GCA_002256465.1 Methylococcaceae bacterium NSP1-1
CTCATCAGTCGGCAAACAATTTCTGGTTGTTCATGGCGACGAATACGACACCATTGCCAAATGCCACAAGTGGATTGCCAAGCTAGGCAGTGAGGGCTACGACTTTCTCCTTTGGGTCAATCGCTTTCTAAGAATTGTCAGGCGTTGGTTTGGCGTGCAATCAAATTTTTCCCTTGCCGCTTTTGTCAAGTTTAAAGTCAAAAACGTGGTTCAGTTTATTTCCGACTATGAAGAGAGCATCGTTAGCACGCTTAAAGACGAAGGCCTGGATGGAGTTATTTGCGGGCATATTCACCACGCTGAAATTAAGGACATAGATGAATTTTTATATATCAACACGGGGGATTTCGTTGAAAGTTGCACCGCCATAGTAGAACACTTCAATGGAACTTTTGAGCTCGTAAAGTGGCACAAGACTGAATTAGCCATTGCCGATAATGAAACCCTTGAGGTTAACGTTCATAGATAATGAATTGGCTTCTAACTTGTGCCGCAGCAACATGGAAAACCCCTATGAGTTCAAAGAGTATGAGTTCATGTTGGGCAAGTTCATTGAAATGAAATATTTTTTTACCATTTTAGAGTGCAATGATTCTGGTATACGCAGAATTGCACAAGGCAAATAATCCTATGACTCGCAGTTTCAACATCATTCTTGCGGCACAATTCTTTTCATCACTAGCGGATAATGCACTTTTGTTCGCTGCTATCGCGCTACTCAAAAACCTGGATGCTCCCTCCTGGCAAACCCCTGTATTACAGCAATTCTTCGTTTTCGCCTTTATCGTGCTCGCTCCCTTTGTCGGCGCATTCTCTGACGCACTGCCGAAGGGGCAGGTCATGTTCATTAGTAACAGTATCAAGATGGTTGGTTGCACTGCCATGTTATTGGGTTTGCATCCACTGCTCGCCTATGGCTTTGTCGGCATTGGTGCGGCTTTATATTCTCCTGCCAAATACGGCATTCTGACCGAGTGTCTCCCAGCTCACAGATTGGTTTGGGCAAACGGCTGGATGGAAGGCCTTACCGTTGCGGCTATCATTCTGGGCGCCATATTCGGAGGCTTATTGATTGGTCATCGTGTTGAGGATCAAGTTGTCCAGCAGCTGGGAGGACTTGAGTTTAATGGAGGTATTGATACCGCCCCCGAGTTTGCGATTTTTGTCATTCTTGGTCTTTATCTAGTCGCGGCGATACTCAATTATTTTATTCCCAAGCTACCGATTGAACATACCTTGACAAATCGGACGCCAGGATTTCTGTTGACAGATTTCTGGCGAAGTTTCCTGTCTTTGTGGAAAGACCCCTTGGGGCAAGTATCTCTCGCGGTAACCTCGCTGTTTTGGGGAGCGGGAACCAGCCTGCGGTTCATTATTCTTGCCTGGGCGGCAGTAGCGCTAAAACTCGATCTGGAGCAATCAACGCAATTGACTGCGCTCGTCGCGGTAGGCCTTGCCATCGGTTCCGTGGTGGCGGCCAAGGCTGTGCCCTTGGAACATGCAGTCAATGTATTACCCTTGGGAATAGGTATGGGATTCGTTGTATTGGGAATGGTATTTGTGACTGATTGGCGATTGGCGGTACTGATGCTGATACTGATTGGCAGCTTGGCCGGCAGTTTTTTGATACCCATGAACGCATTGCTTCAGCACCGGGGACACCAACTCATGGGTTCCGGACACTCAATCGCCGTGCAAAACTTTAACGAAAATCTGAGCATTTTATTGATGCTTGGCGCTTATGCGCTGATGATTGACGCCGGATTTTCGATCAATACCATCGTGATTGTGTTTGGACTATTTGTATCAGTTACGATGGGATGGCTCACCAAAAAACACGGCCATGATCAGGATTAATAGCAAAGATTCTTAACCGTTAATTGCGAGTTTTGATTTGCTCTATAACTATCGGGTAACCAAGTTAGTGATACCGCTACGTGACAACACTGTCAGGTTTTCAGACACACCAAACAAAATTGATAAAGACTGATGAAAAAAAGGATTTTAATTATGTCGGCGGGGGCGGGAACCGGACACATTAAGGCTGCCGAAGCATTGGAAAAATCTTTCGCAGCTGATGGCCGGGTTGCTGAGGTCATCAATAATGATGCGCTAAAATACACCAACAAACTTTTCCGGGATTTTTATTCCCGGTTTTACACTTCGCTAGTCCGATCAGCGCCAAATTTTCTCGGTTGGTGGTATAAAACCAGCGATGAACCCTGGCATACGGACAGAATGCGGCACATGATTGACCGGCTCAATACAAAACCACTGGTGCGGTTTATCCGGAAATTCGACCCAGATATCATAGTTTGCACCCACTATATGCCCGCCGGCATCATCTCTCACCTGATTGCGACCAAACAATTGCAAGCGCATTTGTCCATTGTGGTAACGGATTTTGATTTTCATGCCATGTGGTTGTCGCGTTCATTTCATCGCTATTTTGTCGCTATCGATGAAACCAAAGCTCACCTTGAAATGCTCGGGATTCCTAACGAAAGAATCACGGTTTCAGGCATACCCATCGACCCCGTTTTTCAACAGTCCATCAACCGCGAAGAAGAACGTCTCCGGTTGGGATTAAACCCGGAAAAACCGGTTCTTCTTTTGTCCGCAGGCGCCTATGGCGTAGGTCCAACTGAATTCATGGTAGAACGGATGCTTAACTTGAATAGCGATGCGCAGACGGTGGTGATCTGTGGACATAACGATGAATTGAAACAGCGCATATTGCAATTAGTCGATAACCAAAGCCCCCGGTTTAAAGTTCTGGGTTACACTGACGAAATGCACAAACTGATGAAAATGGCCGATATATTCATAGGCAAGCCTGGGGGCATGACGACCTCCGAGGCTATTGCTTGCGGACTACCCATGTGCGTGGTTTCCCCCATCCCCGGCCAAGAGGAAAGAAATAGCGATCATCTTCTGGAAGAAGGTATCGCCGTCAAGTGCAA
>NQJG01000203.1 GCA_002256465.1 Methylococcaceae bacterium NSP1-1
AAGTTAACACCTAATCATTATGCCTATTTAAAGATTTCCGAGGGCTGTAATCATCGTTGTACGTTCTGCATTATTCCCTCAATGCGTGGTGATCTGGTCAGCAGACCCGTTGATGATGTTATGTTGGAAGCTGAACGCCTGGCGAATGCGGGAGTAAAAGAATTATTAGTGGTCTCGCAAGATACCAGTGCTTATGGTTTGGATTTAAAGTATCAAAGCCGAGACTGGAAAGGGCGTTCTGTTAAAACGCGCTTCTATGATTTGGCCGAGGCACTGGGCGATTTGGGCATCTGGGTGCGTATGCACTATGTTTATCCGTATCCTCATGTTGACGAAGTGATTCCATTAATGGCGGAAGGGAAAATCCTGCCTTATCTGGATATTCCTTTTCAACATGCCAATAGCCGTATTCTTAAATTAATGAAGCGTCCAGCGGCCAGTCAAAATAATTTGGAACGTATTAAGGCATGGCGGGAAATATGTCCTGATATTACTTTACGCAGCACTTTTATTGTCGGGTTCCCGGGTGAAACTGAACAGGAATTTGAACAATTACTGCAATTTATGACTGAAGCTCAGCTCGATAGGGTCGGCTGTTTTGCATATTCTCCTGTAAAAGGCGCAGTAGCCAATGATTTGCCAGATTTGATTCCTGAAGAAATCAAACAAGAACGTTTGGCTCGTTTTATGGCGCATCAGGCCGAGATTAGTGCTGAGCGGTTACAGCAACGGATAGGCAGAATTGAAACTGTATTGATTGACGAAGTCGTCGAAGAAGGTGCGGTTGCCAGAAGTAAAGCCGATGCGCCGGAAATTGACGGTCAGGTGTTTATTGATGGTGCGACACACCTTAAAGTCGGCGATTTTGTAGATGTTGAGCTGGAAGAAGCGGATGACTATGATTTGTGGGGACGCCTGGTTTAAATAATCGTATAGGCGGCAAATATTCTTGCCAGCAGCCATAATCATGTGGGGGCTACAAGGGTCGCGCCATTAACCAATTCAGGAGCGCTTTCAGGTTAGCGGACACTGCTGTTTCGCCAACTGTGACGCTATGCTTTTTACCGTCTAGCTCGATAGTGATCTGGTACTGAAAGCGATCTGGCTGTGGAGTAGAGGGGATCGTTGATGGCAATTCGAAGAAGTTCGCCGCAGTCGTCATTTGATGAAGCAGGGTAGCTTCTTCGTGAGACAGGTTTGCGCTATCGACCGTTTTGGTTAGCGGAATACCCGTGAAGCCACCTGTTCGCTCAACCGTAATTTGCATGATTTTTTCCTTCGATTTTAATAGTTGTGGGTCTGGGTTCGCACTTAACGTGTCCGGAGTATAACGGCAATGCGATACAAAACAACAAGTGACATTCGATGCATGGCGTCTGTTCTGAATGGCTCTATAGGCGGGTTAGTTTTCTATCATTAGTTTGCAGGTACTGATTGATTCGCATTGCGCGCGAATGAATCAGTACCTTTGAGCCAGATCCTGAGCATTTTTTGCATTTTGACTTAATAATTACCGTTATTAAACATAGTCATTGACATAACCAGCCATTTTTCCAGAGGAAGAAAGCAGGGGGTTGAAGTATTAACCGTTTATTTTTCTTCCATCGTGCCTCTCTGTTGGAAAGGAAGAAAAGCCACTTTACAGCCCATTATATTTAAAATATAAAAGCTGTGTAGCTACCAACGCAAATAGGGAGCATGGTGTTTTCTTATATTACGCCAACCGCCTGCCAGGCTTTGCGAACAGCTGTTTGCTCATTACTGGATTGACCGTAAAGTTCGCCGGCGACATTGATTGTTGCATTAGCCGCTCTGCTGAAGTTCGCACGGGATCGTAGCACATCCCTCAATGTTATGTACCAGATTTTCCCGATTTTTTCCCAGGCAAAGCCGCCGGCTTCCATCGCTGCCAGGTAAAACGCATGGTTTGGAATCCCTGAGTTGATATGCACGCCGCCCCCATCCTGAGTTCCTTTATACCGGTTTTTGTAAAGCGAAGGCTGAGGGTCTTTGCCTAACATGGGATCATCGTATGCAGTTCCGGGTGCTTTTAAGGAGCGAAGTGCTGCTCCGTTCACGCCTGGAGCAAGTAATCCGGCTCCAATAAGCCAGTCGGCTTCTTCTACATTCTGGTTAAGTGAGCGCTGTTTCACCAGGCTCCCAAACACATCAGCAAACGATTCATTCAATGCTCCAGATTCACCCTGATAAATTAATCCAGCTTCGTACTGAACTACGCCATGAGTTAATTCATGCCCGATAACATCAATCGCTATGGTAAAGCGGTTAAACAAGCGACCATCGCCATCGCCGTAAACCATTTGATTGCCATTCCAAAAGGCATTGTCATATTGGGCGCTGTAGTGTACGGTTGCGTCCATACGCAGTCCCCGATCATCAATGGAGTTACGTTCGAAAACATCGTGATATAGATCGTAGGTAGCTCCCGCGCCGTCATAGGCTTCGTTAACAGCGACATCTCTACTTTTTCGCCCTCCTTCGCCTCTAACGAGTCTGCCGGGGAGCGTTTCGCCTTGTCGGGCATCATAGATGGTACGACGTTTTTGACCTGTGGAGGCAGCTAGTGAAAGGTTACCTATGACTTCCCGCCTGCCTCGGAACTGCTCTGATGTCCTCATGGTGTTCATAGCCCATGTACGCATTTCATCATCACCATGTTTGATAATATGATCTGTCATATAGGGAGGAATAATGCAACAAATGGGGCAAATATGGGGATCTCTTATTGGATGGGATTTGGCGCGTGTTGATTTATTTTGTTTTGATATCATGGTCATCTCCTTAACAGTTTGTTGAAAAAGTCGATTGTTCCAGAACTACCTTGATATTTGATAACTAAAAATCAATGAATGTCAACTAATTCTTTTGTTAATACAGTTGGATGCCAGCAATTTTGCAGCTGTCTAGCTGGGAGAAACCGATAAACAAGAAGTGAAATAAGACGTGTGGGGCGTTTGGTTTGGTGCTTGTGGATATTTAAGATGAATTTGTCACATACAAAAAACCCAGCACTAAGGCTGGGTTTTTTGGCCTTGCAGCTTATTTTGTTTAAAGTGCGATAGTACTTTCAACTTTTTGCTTAGAACTATCTGGATCGTCCAAGCAACCAGACAAACCAACAACCATTACTGCCATAGCTAAAAGTGCTAAGATTTTTTTCATGAGAATATCCTCCAAAGGGGTTTAAATTATTTTATTTATTGTGCGCCAATTTTTAAAAAGCACAGACAATTTATATCATGACTGGAATGATGATGCAATACTAAAAGTAGTTTAGCCTCCTGGAATATTTATAACGAATTGATATTATCCGGTAAGTCGAAGGAAATTAATTTATCCGTCCACTTTACTGTGCCGATGGTAGTCCATGGTGCTGAAAAATTTTGATGCAATTGATCATGTACCCAGTAGGCAGGGGCATTAATTTTCTTGAGTTTTATATGAAACACAGTGTTATCGAGATTTAAGCCTATTTTTTGCCCCCAGAAAGCCGTAACTTTCATGATGAATTTTTGTAGGCGTGTGTTGTTAATAGTGGGTGTAACAGCAATATTAGCCCACATGGAATGAACACGCCCCCAGTTTGGGGCAAGTAATCGCCCTTGCTCGTTGACAAACGGCAGCCAGCGTTCAGTGCCATTTTGATCCGTGTAGGTAATCGCTAAAATACGGTCATAGCCGGCAAAATGATCGTGCAGGTAAAGCGCATGCGGGGTAATGCCTAAAAAGGTCAGAGATACCATAATAAGCGCATTACTGGCTTCGGCAATAGGAGCACTAATGGGGCTTTTCTTGGCCGCTATATCCAATCTGTAAATAAGTCCGTAATGAATAGTGCTGTTCGATTGTAAAACGAGTAGAGCAATGAATATTTTTGCGAGCTTTCTGGAAAAGGCTTTGGGTTTTCGGGTTGCAAAACATTCAAAAATTTGATGATAAAAAGTATTGTCTTGCAGCTTTGGCGATACAAGACATTCAGAAGTACAAGGGATGCGGGTACGTGAGTCCGCAATTGATCGGTATTTATTTACAGCCAGTGTATGGATTCCCGGCATACTTAAAATAAGTCCTACGGGATATAAATAACGCATCTTTAGAAATATTTGAATATAGGTGTCAACGCCCGAATAGATGCGATTTGTGCTGTCCAAAGCATATAAATCCAGCATCAGGGTTTCGGGCGTTATTGCAGTCATTGCGGGATAATGTAAGGCATGATCCTGGGCGTTTTTAAAGTCTATGCAATTAAATATATCGAAATGATTAAGAGTTAGAACGGTGCGATTACATAAAGGGCATTGCCGGTCAAAGAATACAGTCAGAGAAGGTTGCTTGGCGGACAGGAACTTGCCAACTGCACGCCACCAGCTAAAAGGAACGAGTAGTGTATAAAATATAAGCATTCCCATGCCAAAAGGATAGATATTTAGAGACAGGGTGATGCCTAGATGTAGCCCGAGACCAACGAATAAATAAACGCAACGTAATCGGCGATTCGAAAAAAAGAATAAAAAGGTAAATTGAAAGACCAGGACGGTATAACCTATGGTTTTTTGTAGTAGCTCATTATTCAGCAAAAACGACATGTCTATGGCTGAAACATAATAGGGCTGTGTTGAAGGTAACCAGGAACCAAGGCCATTGCGCCAATGTTCAGCAAATAGTTTATGGACGGCCGAGTCGAAATATAGAAAACCAAGGCAAATCAGGACAGGTAAGTAGTAAGCGAGACTCGAAACAGTTGGTTTTGGATATGTATTGTAATGCGTAAAAGGCGTGCTGAGTTTGTATCTGAGGCTGTCTATCGAAAATGCGCGGTCTCCGGGCATAAAAAGCAGAAAAAATCCGGCTCCGGTCATGAATGAATCAAAGCCGCCGTCAAAATCACGTTGCATGGTTGTGAAATTAACGAAGACAATCCAGAAAATATAATTACTGATGACGGCAAATTGGTAGCGATAGCCAATAATGATAAAACTGGCAATAATTCCCCAAACCATAAAAAAGCCGGAATAAACCAATACCGGTTGCAGGGGCTTGTTTAGATTGAAGGTCTAGAATTTTAGT
Source organism: Methylococcaceae bacterium NSP1-1 (assembly GCA_002256465.1). Lineage (GTDB taxonomy): Bacteria > Pseudomonadota > Gammaproteobacteria > Methylococcales > Methylomonadaceae > Methylobacter_C. Next base: position 5,089 of record NQJG01000203.1, read on the forward strand.
GATTATAAATTTAAACATTTCATTATAGAAAATGTGTAAATTATAATACAGTTATCTGCTGGTCGTGGTGAAATGTTTGGAAAAAAATAAGGCCGCGATCCATTCACCAGGAACGGATGGCGGCCTAAGGCATAACCGTAAGTGGTTAGTTACGCTTATTTTTCGTCGTCTGGATGCTCAGCGAATACCCATTTTAAAAGAAAGTATACAGCAGCTACAACCACAACAGCGCCGACCATGCCAGCTGGTGTTTTTAATGTTTCAGTCAGATCTAAAATAAATCCCATGTAT
>NQJG01000204.1 GCA_002256465.1 Methylococcaceae bacterium NSP1-1
ATACCGGTTGCGGCTTAAAGCTATTTTCAAGAGACCGTTTTCTGGAATTGCCTTATTTCGATCATATGCACCGCTTTTTACCTGCACTGATTTTAAGAGCGGGAGGTCATGTTATTTCTGAGCCGGTTAATCATAGATCCAGAACTAACGGTTATTCAAAATACGGAACTTTAGATCGACTTTGGGCCGGACTTGTTGATTTATTTGGCGTGATTTGGCTACAGAAACGCGCAAAACTGCCCGTGATAGAAAAAGTTACAGTTGAGTAGAGTGTACGCACCGCACACCTACAAAACTGGGAAAAGGAGAATTAAACAAGCAATTAGCATTTTTTGATTCCCCTCACCCTACCCTCTCCCGCCGGAGAGGGATTGCTGTGCTTCGCGCTACATTTATAGTTACATTAGTTATTAAATTTTATGCTTTTTGGTTAAATCTTTCAGGTATGCTAAAAAATCATCTTTTAGCTCTTTGTGCAATAATGCTTGCTCTACGGTCGCTATTAAAAAACCCAGCTTAGAACCGCAATCATAGCGTTTACCTTCAAATTCGTAAGCCAACACCTGTTCATCATTTAATAAGTCAGCAATTGCATCGGTTAATTGAATTTCACCTCCCGCGCCTCTCCCTGTCTTTTTAATTTTGTCAAAAATAGCAGGCGTCAAAATATACCGGCCGACTACCGCCAAATTTGAGGGAGCATCTTCCGGCTTGGGTTTCTCAACAATCAATTCAACGGGTGCTGATCTATCTGAAAACTCACCGGTTTTCACAATTCCGTAACTAGCCGTTTCTGAGGGATTAATCCGCTCAACGCCCAGTATGGAAGTGTGCTTATGCTCATACAATTTAACCATTTGCGCCATACAACCACGACCCGCATCTTCGATCATATCATCGGCCAGTATGACCGCAAAAGGTTCATCACCAATGACCGGTCTGGCGCAATAAACGGCATGACCCAAACCTAACGCCTCGGCTTGCCTAATAAAAATACATGATACATGTGGCGGTAGAATATCCTGAATCAACTTCAGCATTTCAGTTTTACCTTTTGCCTCCAGCTCTTTTTCCAGTTCATAGGCCTTGTCAAAATGATCAGGTATTGCGTTTTTACTACGCCCGGTAATAAAAACCATAGTATCAATACCCGCTGCAACGGCTTCTTCGACAGCATATTGAATCAACGGCTTATCAACAATAGGTAACATCTCTTTGGGGCTGGCCTTGGTTGCCGGCAAAAAACGCGTTCCCAAACCGGCAACGGGAAAAACTGCTTTGGTAATTTTTTTACTCATTAACTATTTCCTTTTTTATTCAAATTAGTAAGATACAAATTAACCGCCGTTAACCTTGCACCTTTTACCTTATACGAAATCACATGCGCCCGTATTGATCACCAATGCGTACGATATCATCTTCACCCAGATAACTTCCCGATTGAACCTCAACGATTTCCAAAGGAATAACGCCAGGGTTTTCAAGACAATGCACAATACCTAATGGAATATAAGTAGATTCATTTTCGGTAATTAACAGTGTTTCCTCACCCTTGGTAACCAATGCCGTACCTTTAACCACAACCCAATGTTCGGCACGATGATGATGTTTCTGTACGGATAATTTAGCTCCCGGCTTCACCACAATCCTTTTTGTCTGATGGCGTTCACCCGTATCAACCAAATCATAATGCCCCCAGGGGCGGTATGCTTTCCGGTGTACTTCTGCTTCATGACGCCCACCTTCCTTTAACTGTGCAACAATCTGCTTGACTTCCTGGACCCTGTCTTTGGGTGCGATCATCACCGCATCATCAGTTTCTACAACGACCAGATCATGTACACCTACAACAGCAACCAATTTGTTTTGCGCGTGTATAAATGAATTCCGGGTATCTACTGTCAATACATCTCCGCAAATGGCATTACCAAACGAATCTTTATTCGTTACATCCCATAAAGCAGACCATGATCCAACATCATTCCAGCCTGCATCCAGCGGAATAACAACTCCCTTGTCTGTTTTCTCCATTACCGCGTAGTCGATAGAATCAGCAGGACATTTAGAAAATATTTCTTTATCCAATCGGACAAAATCCAGATCAACCTTTGCGGCTTTAAGGGCTTGCCGGCAAATTGCCAACATATCCGGATTAAATTTTTCCAATTCGCTCAGGAAACTTCCGGCCTTGAATGCAAACATACCGCTATTCCAATAATAGTCACCGCTTTGGAGATATTGTTTTGCCGTCTCTGCATCAGGTTTTTCAACAAATGCAGCCACACTAAAAGCTGATCCATGCTGCAAAGTATCACGCTTGATATAGCCGTATCCGGTTTCAGGTTCAGTAGGCACTATACCAAAGGTAACCAAAAACCCCTGCTCCGCAAACGCTTTTGCCTGAACTATTGCTTTATGAAAAGCGGCCACATTTGATATGACATGATCGGCCGGCAATACCAGCAATATATCATCCTCGGATGCGGCTGTTAATGCCGCCATAGCCACTGCGGGCGCGGTGTTCTTACCCATGGGTTCGAGAATAATAGCCGCGGGTTTTGCACCAATATCCCGTAACTGTTCCGCCATCATAAACCGATGATCTTCATTGCATACTGCAATCGGTGCTTTTAATCCTTCAAGTCCAGTCAACCTGAGGAGTGTTTCCTGGATCATGGTATGACTGGAAACCAGCGGCAAAAATTGTTTTGGATAGTGTCCGCGAGAAAGTGGCCAAAGTCTTGTTCCTGAGCCACCCGATAAGATAACGGGAATCATAGTGTTCTTTTCCTTAGCTTGTTTAGTTGTATCAAAAAACGCGAAATAACGCTGTTTATCTTAACACTTCCTAATAAACAGCTCGTATTTTTGGTTTAGCAGAGAGCGCTATTAATAATCCCTCGTTCTATGAGCAGGTTGAGAACGGATTGAACACTTTCATCCAGGGTG